>NZ_CALETI010000503.1 GCF_937920075.1 uncultured Agitococcus sp. | reverse complement strand
TCGATTGGGAGTCTGTAGAGCGAGACTACTCGGCTGGTTTACTGAGTTTGCGTGAATTGGCGGATAAATACGGTACGAAAGAAGGAACAATAAGGTCACGCGCAAAGACAAATGGTTGGTCAAGAAATCTAAGCCAAAAAATAGCGCAAAAAGTGGAAAGTATTTCACGCAAAGAAGTTTCACGCAGCACTTCACGCAGCGAAAAGGATATTACAGAGCGCGAAATAATCGAAACAAACGCTCAAGCAATCGTCAACATCAAGACAAGCCACAGAACAGATATTAAAAGAAATAAAGATTTATTAGAGCAACTCACTAAAGAATTAGCGTTAATTGATGAACAGATTGCGATAAACGTAAAAATAGACTGCGTTAAAAAACTTACGGAGACGCTAAAGGTTCTTGTTGGGTTAGAGCGTGAAGCATACGGCATTACTAATTTAGAGCAAACACAAAAACCAGTTGAGAATATGACTAATGACGAGCTTGAGCGAAAAATTGCCGAACTTGTTGATAGGTCTTTCTAATTCGCAAAAATTAGAACTGTTGGCGTTATTGGAAGAAAAGAATTATAGAGAGTCGGGTAGAAAACTTTGGACTTACTTCAGAGATGAAGGTGATTTGCGTAGAGAGTTGTACAAGAAGCACTTAGAGTTTTTTGAGGCTGGAGCTAGATACAAAGAACGGTTGGTAATGGCTGGCAACAGGGTAGGCAAAACAGAATCAATTGGCGGATATGAAACCGCATTGCATTTAACGGGGCAATACCCAAGTTGGTGGGTAGGTAGAAGATTTAATAAGCCTGTACGCGCATGGGTTGCTGGTAAAACAAACGAAACAGCAAGAGACATTGTGCAAACAAAGCTATTTGGCGCAGTGGTTTATCGCTCAGGCAAGAAAACATTCGCAGGTGATGGTCTTATTCCGCGCGATTGCATCGGTGAGGTGACGTGGAAGCAGGGCGTTCAAAATATGGCCGATACAGTGCAGGTAAAGCATATGTCAGGCTGGTCTATTGTTGGTATTAAGTCGTATCAACAGGGGCGAGGAAGTTTTGAAGGTACAGAGCGTGAAGTTATTTGGCTTGATGAAGAGCCGCCGCTAGATATTTACACCGAATCATTAACGCGAACTATGACGACAAAAGGCATCGTCATGTTGACGTTCACGCCACTAGAAGGCACGACTGAGGTAGTTGACGACTTTATTCACAAGTCTGAAAAAGGCATCAAGTATCTACAAAGCATTACATGGGACGATGTTCCTCATCTATCTAAGCAAGACAAAGCCGATATGTTGGCTAGTTACCCGAAGCATGAGCATGACGCAAGAAGCAGAGGCGTTCCGTTTGCTGGTAGCGGCCTGATTTTCCCGATTGACGAAGCCGATATTATTGTCGAGCCGTTTGAAATTCCAAGGCACTTTGCGTGTATCGGCGGCATGGACTTCGGATGGGATCATCCTTTTGCAGCAGTAAAACTTGCATGGGATAGAGATAAAGATATTATTTATCTCATCGAAGAATACAAACAGTCAGAACGAACACCCGATTATCACGCAAAAGAAATTATTTCATGGGGCGAATGGCTACCGTGGGCATGGCCACATGACGGTTATCAACACGATAAAGGAAGCGGTATTGCATTGAAAGAGCAGTACGAAAAAGGCGGACTCAATATGTTGGGCGAAAATGCCAAGTTTGACGATGGTTCAAATGGTGTTGAAGCTGGATTGATGTTGATGCTGGATAGAATGATTGTTGGAAAGTTCAAAATATTCTCAACTTGCACATTATGGCTTGCAGAAAGAAGAATGTACCACAGAGACAAAGGCAAAATCGTAAAGGTCAAGGATGATGCAATCAGCGCAAGCCGCTATGCGTTGATGTGTTTATCAAGCGCAGTAACAACCCCTCTCAATACAAGCCAAAAGCGTTCTAAACCCAACTGGCGACGAGTTTAATAATGGATACAGAAAACACTGTTGCGTTAAGTAATCGCAACGGCATA
>NZ_CALETI010000502.1 GCF_937920075.1 uncultured Agitococcus sp. | reverse complement strand
CGCGGCCGGGGTGGAGCCGAGTGCCGGTTCCCAGCACGACGTGGCCGGGCCGCGGGAGGAGAACGTCTCGATGGTGGGCGAGGCCTTGGCGGTCATGGCCCCGACGGCGAACCCACCCCGAGCGGCCGCGTGCCCGAAGAGGGTCGGCCCGACCACGTCGCCGCCCGTCGACGTGTTCCACTGCACCGCGGACAGGCCCGACTCCGCGGCCATCAGAGAGTTGCGCGCCACCGAAGCCGATTCCTGGGCCTGCGATGACACCACGTTGATTCGGGCCGCCATGTCCAGCACCGACTGGCCGGTTTCGCGAATTTCGCGCAGCTGCTCGGTGGACGCCGCCAGAAGCTCGGTCGACGTGCTTTCCACCTGCGCCGTCGTCTGGGCCAGATCGTGGGCGGCATCGCGGACTGGGCGATCGCGCGGCTGTCTACGCGTAGCGCGCCCCGACCCGCTCCCACACTCGATGGCGCCACCGGCTTGCTCGGCGCCATCATGCGCGCTGGCCACGACATTTGCTCGCGTTTTAAGCCTTTCGGGAAACCCGTACCATCCATTTTTTCATGATGTCCACCTGCATACTCTGGTACTCTTTTCAAATTTTTAGGAAATGGCAAAGACTCCAACATTTGAATAGTGACTTTCATATGGTCATTAATTTTTTGACGCTCATCAAAAGTAATAGTGCCACGCTCAATACACAAAAACTCTATTTCTTTGTCAGTTAATAGACGTTGTAATTGGCCTTGATGATCAACATAACTTCGTTGGCCAATATCTTTGATGCGTTGTTTCGCCTCAGCACTCATAAACTCACCACCTTTATTGGCAAGCTCAATAAAAGCACACTCCTCTTTTAGCGTTTGAATAAGTTGGTTGAGCTGTTGTTGTAAAGTTTCTTGTTGGGAGGGATCAGTCAGCATTTGTTTGATATATTGCGTTTCTGTTTGTGACATTAACGCCACAAAACGTGCTTTGACCGTTTCTATACCATCATTTAATAAATGTAATTTGGTTGCTTTATCTAATAAATAATCGGGTGTTGCCAACTTGCCACAATCATGCAGCCATGAAGCAACACGTAATTCGTACCAATCACTTTCGTCCAAATTAAAATCTTTTAATGCCCCGTCTTGAGTATCACAGGCGGCTTGAGCAATTAACTCGGTTAAAGCAGGTACACGCTGGCAGTGAGCAGATGTATGGGAAGACTTAGCATCAATGGCTTGAGCAATCACTTGAATAAAAGCATCTAATAAATTTTTATGATCTTGCAATAAAATTTGGTTTTCTAACGCAATCGCTGCGCTTGACGCTAATGCAGCAACAATTGGTTCTAAATTATGTGAAAAAGAAATAGTCTCTCCAGTGTTTTTATCTTTAGCATTCACTAACTGTAAAACACCAATAACTTCATTAAGATGGTTACACAAAGGGACGGTTAGAAATGATTTGGAACGATAATTAGCACGCGCATCAAAAGCCTTAGTCCCTGAGAAATCAAGATGCTCGGCATAGTAAGCATCTTCAATATTTTCCATTTTTTTAGTTAATGCCGTGTAAGTAGCAATATTATTATGATTTTGCGAGCCATCTTCTCGATACAGTGGCAACGGCGCAAAAGGAATTTTACGTCCAGAAGAACCGCCCAACGTCAGACTTAAAGAGTTATTACGTAAAATTTCAAACTCTAAGACATGATGTCCTGCTTTTTCTTTTAAGAGATATAAGGTTCCGCCATCCGCATGGGTAATATCTTGTGCTGCATCTAAAATTTTCTCAAACAGACGCGCACTATTACGCTCACTGGATAAAGCCATACTAATTTCGATTAATTGCCAAAAAATATCCTTATCTAAACTTGGAGCAGTTAAAGGCATAATATTCTCTTCATTTAAACGCAGACTGAGTATCTGCTTAACTAATAATCAATTAATACTTTAGCATAAAACTAAGCTTTTCGCGCTTATTGACAACTACTGTTATAATTTGCCATCTTTTATCTTTAGGCACAATCAATCATGACTGTTGTTCGTACTCGTATTGCTCCTTCCCCTACTGGCTTTCCGCATGTTGGCACAGCGTATATTGCCTTGTTTAACTTATGCTTTGCCAAACAGCATGGTGGCCAATTTATTCTACGTATTGAAGATACAGACCAAGTACGTTCAACCCGTGAATCTGAAGAACAAATTTTATCTTCATTAAAGTGGTTAGGATTAACATGGGACGAAGGCCCTGATATTGGCGGAAAACATGCCCCTTATCGTCAAAGTGAACGTAGTGCTATTTATAAGCAACACGCCAATCAATTAGTCACTGATGGCCATGCCTTTCATTGTTTTTGTGATGCCCATCGCTTAGAGACTTTACGCCAACAACAACAAGCCGATAAACAAATGCTTGGTTATGATGGTCATTGCTTGCAGCTTTCTGCACAAGAAGTGGCTGAAAAATTGGCGGCTGGCGAAAGCTCCGTTATTCGCATGAAAGTGCCTCGTGAAGGCGTGTGTGAAATCGATGATTTATTACGTGGCAAAATTGATATTGAATGGTCAAATGTAGATATGCAAGTTTTGCTTAAAGCAGATGGTTTACCTACTTATCACCTAGCCAATGTTGTTGATGATCACTTAATGGAAATTACCCATGTGATTCGGGGTGAAGAATGGATTAACTCTGCACCTAAACACTTATTGCTTTATAAATATTTTGGTTGGCAAGCTCCTGTGTTGTGTCACATGCCTTTATTACGTAACCCTGATAAAAGCAAACTCAGTAAACGTAAAAACCCAACCAGTATCACCTACTATCAACGTATGGGCTATTTGCCACAAGCTGTGTTGAACTACTTAGGTCGTATGGGTTGGTCCATGCCTGATGAGCGTGAAAAGTTTAGCCTTGCTGACATGATTGAACATTTTGACCTAAAACGCGTTTCTTTGGGTGGGCCTATTTTTGATGTCGCCAAACTGAGCTGGTTAAATGGACAATGGCTAAAAGAGCTTTCTGTACCTGACTTTATGCAAGCCTTCCAAAATTGGGCCATTAACAGTGACTATTTGAGTTTAGTGGCCAAACAAATTCAGCCACGCATTGAAACTTTATCGGACGCCGTTAATTGGGCTAGCTTCTTCTTTGCAGGCACAGTTAATCTTAGTGCCGATAAATTTACTCATAAAAAATTGAGCACTGAAGAAATTAAACGCATTCTTCAATATGCACTATGGGACTTTGAACAGTTACGTATTTGGAATCATGACCAAATCAGTTTGGTGTTAAGCCAATTGAGTGCTGCATTGGGTTATAAACTCCGTGATTTTATGTTTCCGTTCTTTGTTGCTATTGCTGGTAGCCCATCAAGTACACCTGTGATGGAGTCAATGGGCATTTTGGGAGCTGACTTAACCTTCGCTCGTTTGCGTCATGCCATCGATATTTTAGGTGGTTTATCAAAAAATGAGCAATCAGAATGGCAAAAGCATTGGTCATCACTAAAAAGTGTTGACAGCACTTCTGAAGACCTATAATATTCGCGTCCTCAGATACGGTCCCATCGTCTAGCGGTCAGGACATCGCCCTTTCACGGCGGTAACCGGGGTTCGATTCCCCGTGGGATCACCAAATTTGAAAAAGCCAGCTTTATGCTGGTTTTTTTGTTTTTAAATTATTATTATTATCGGCCATCTATAAAAATTAGGCGTAAGGAAAATAATATGGCTCGTAAAAAAGTACTTAATGTTGGTGGTAACTCTAAAGAAATTCCACTGCCTGATATTTATAAAGATTGGGATCAAGTTTGGTTAGATATAGACCCTGCTGTTAATCCAGATGTGCTATGTGATGCACGAGAATTAACAAAATTACCCGCCAATACTTATAATGCGATTTATTGTTCACATAATCTTGAACATTATTTTCGCCATGATGTTAAAAAAGTGCTCGCAGGCTTTAATCATGTTTTGAAAAAAGATGGCTTTGCACATATTCGTGTGCCTGATATGGCTGCAGTGATGCGCGCTTTCGTCGAAAATAATATGGATATTAATGATACACTTTATGTTTCACCTGCTGGGCCAATTTCAATACAAGATGTGATGTACGGTTGGGGCAAAGAAATTGAACACAGTGGAAATGACTTTTTCGCTCATAAGACAGGCTTTACAGAGAGTTCTCTTATAGCCACATTAATAGACAATGGCTTTTATCAAGTCTATACAGGTACTGGTGCATGGGAAATCGCCGCATTTGCTTTTAAAGATGAACCAAGCCCTGCGGAATTGGCTGAAATTGGTCTTATTAGCGAATAAAAAATAGTTGATTAATTATCCTATTAATTTTTATACAAGTTAATAGGATATTCTCCTGACCATTCCGTATCTGCTCCTCCAAACTTTAAACTTTTAACTATTTCAACAATCTGAGTTTCTAAATCACTTTGCTTAAAATCACTTGTTATTACTTGGCAGCTTACCACATTGCCTGTGGCATCAATCGTTAACTTTACACGAATTGTCCCCTCACCAAGACTTGGCTTGTCTTTTAAAGCTTGTTGATAAACTAAATTAAACTGAGCAAAATTTCTCTCAAAAACCGCCCGTACTTGTTCTGTTGTACGCTGATTATTTATATTTTCCTCTCGAGTTTGATTTAATGTAGCACTTAGACCCTCTGTTACTTTTTCTCTTTTTGCTGAAAGATTATCACTCATTGCTGGACTTGCCATCACACGAGCTTGTTTGGCCTGTTCTGCTTGAGACTCAGCGACTAGAGCGTCAGCTTCTGCTTGTGTCTTCTCTAAAGAAATGACTGGAGCTGCAGCAGGTAATTGCCTTAGTTCTTCTGTCTGGACTGACTCTTGTTTAGATTTAGCTTGTAATAATAATTGGCGTTCAGCAGGTTTATTAACGGTAACTTTTTCTTCCACAACTTGATCGTGAAGACTCCCAAATTCATCTGCAGCCATGACTGCATTTTCATCTTCGGCATTGTCCTCAAACGTTTTCTGTGGAACGGGTTTGGCTTGTGGTGGAGGTGCAGAAACCGCCACCGCACGTGCTAACTCCTGTGGTTGTTGTGCCTGCCAATACCAGACCAAACTACTCATCATCACCACACTTGCTGCAATGCCCCACACAGGCCGCCAATAAGTTTTGTTCGCTATTGATTGTTGTGCTGCCTGTAAAATTGCAGAGTCAACAGCTTGGCTAGGCTGCTCTTTAGGAATCTGCTGATACAGTTGCTGTAGGCGTGTATCTAAGCCATCATTATTGCTCATGACTCACCTCCTCCTAAACAACGTTGTAATTTGGCTTGGGCATAACGAAAACGACTTTTTAAGGTCTCAAAGGCAATATTGAGCTGCTCAGCAATGGTCTGTAAGCTTAATTCAGACTCTAATTTTAAGACTAAAACTGCTCGTTGCTCTTCTGGAATTTGGCTAATACACCATTGCAATTTCGCGATTAAACGCTGCTCTTCGAGTTGCATATCAGGCTCATGCCACGCACAAGCGATTAACGTAGCATCATCTTCATGCAGTTGGTCATTAGCCGCTAACTTACCCTGCTGCCGATAAAAATCTAATAAACGACTATGCGCAATACAAAACAAATAACTTCTAAAACTGGATGTTGCAGTGTAGCGTGTGCGTTGTTTAATTAAACTTAACCACACCTCTTGATAAACTTCTTCGGCTTGCATTTGCGAGCCAATATTACGCATTAAATAGGCAAAAATAGGCTGTCGATAACGTTGATACAATTCATCAAAGGCTTTTTGTTGTCCTGCCTGATAAGCAAGCATTAATTGCTCATCAGGCTGTTGTCCATGCTGTGTAGTTATCATTATCTATCCGTTTTACGCGCTTATTGATCGAATTTACCAAGTTTTAGCGAAAACGGATAGATCATTTAAACAAACTACTCAGCTTGAGCTTGCGCTTCAGGTTTTTGACTTAATGCCTGAACATTCTGCACCAACTGAATAAACTCTGCTCGTGTCCCCATTTTATCAATCCCTTTAGCTTGCTGTGCTATTTGTAAAACTTGCCCATAACTCAAATTACCCATATTTGGTGACTGACGTAACAACTGACCAAAGCCTGCAACGGCAGTGGCAAAACGATGGTCATTTGTCGCACTTGTAAAGGGGGTAATACTTTTGGGTAACATTAATGGCTGAGTTAACAAAGTGCTACTTGTTGCATGAGGTTGTTTGTAGCGAATTTTTAAAAAGGCAAACTCAGGAACAACTTTGCTCGCTGATGCTTGTTTTTCGTTTTGATAACGTAGTGGATCAACCGATGATGCTGCACCTTTAGGAGTGATTTCATAAATGGCTGTCACGCTCTTACCTGCACCGACATCGCCTGCATCGACCTTATCATTATTAAAATCTTCACGATTTAATTGACGATTTTCATAACCAATTAAACGATATTCACTCACTTGTTGGGGATTAAACTCTATTTGAACTTTAACGTCTTTGGCAACAGTATTAAACGTGCTACTTAACTCATCCACCAATACTTTACGCGCTTCACTCACAGAGTCGATATAACTGTAATTACCATTACCCACATCAGCAATTTGCTCCATCATCGCATCATTAAAGTTTCCTTGACCAAAACCTAAGGTTGATAAGGTCACACCCGTTTCACGCTCACGTTTGACCATATCTTTAATTTGATCGGTACTGGTCACCCCCACATTAAAATCGCCATCCGTTGCCAACAAAATACGGTTAACTCCCCCTTTGATATAACCTTTTCGTGCCATTTTATAAGCCAACTCTAAAGCAGACGCACCCGCTGTACTGCCACCTGCTTGTAAACGTGCTAAAGCTGCAACAATATCTGCTTTATTGCTCGTTGGCTCTAATACCACTTCTGTACGCCCTGCATAAACCACTAAAGACACTTTATCTTGAGCGCGTAATTGTTGTGTCAGCATTTGCAAACTACTAATCACTAAAGGCAATTTGTTTGGCTCATCCATCGAACCTGACACATCAACCAAAAATACCAAATTAGCGGCTGGCATTTGCTCAGCATGACTATCTTGAGCTTGAACACCAATACGCAATAAATAATGATCTGGTTGCCAAGGTGCAGTCGTTAACTCCGTATTGACGGCAAAGGGATGTTCACCTTTGGTTTTTGGATAATCATAACTAAAATAATTAATTAACTCTTCAGTACGCACCGAATCACTGGCAGGAAGACGCCCTTGCTTCACAAACTGACGCACTAAAGCATAACTGCCTGTATCCACATCTAAACTAAAGGTAGAAACAGGCTCAATAGCGACTTGTTTGATTGGATTATCTTTAAAATGTTCAAATTTATCACGCTCTTCACGTGGCATGGTAAAACTATCGCTCATCACCACCATAGGTGCGGCTGCCATTGCACCTCCCACGGCATAACCTGAACCCATCAGCATTTTACTCTCTGCCATTTTTGCTTTGGCAGCAGGCATTCTTGCTGTGTTGGTTTTGGCTAAATTTGCTGCTTCTTGTATAGGTGCAGAAAACTGATCTGCAAATGCTGAATCCTCTTCTTTTATCTGACTGGTTGATTGTGGCGTTGACTTAGGTAACTCATTAGTTTGATGCTGACTTTCTTTATATGAGCAAGCACTTTGCACTAAAACAAGACTAATCATCATGGCTAAATATTGACGTTTCATGGTTATTTTCCTTTCAGGATTGGGTTATTTTGTTAAGTAAACGTCAAGTTTTTAAAAAAGGGTTAAAGTCATAGTAAAAAAAACAAATAATTTTATAATGACCCTCCTTTTTCAATTTTTCTGCTGTGTTCATGGATTATTTATTTATTTATCTATTACTCGGTTGTTTTTCGGGCTTTGTTGCTGGCTTATTTGGCATTGGCGGTGGCATGGTGATTGTGCCTGTACTCATTTTTAGTTTTAAAGCACAAGGTCTTAGCCCAACAATTATTACTCACCTTGCCATTGGTACATCCTTGGCATGTATTATTAGCACCTCTATCAGTGCTATTTTGGCACAACATAAACGTGGAGCTATTTTGTGGCCTGTTGTCAAAAAAATGGCTATTTGGCTACTGATAGGTTCTATTGTTGGTGCACAAATTGCCAATCAGATTCCCGCACATGAGTTAAAAATTCTTATTGGTTTATTCGCTTTATTAACTGCCGCACAAATGTTTTCTGGTTGGAAGGGTAAACTAGACAATATCCCTCTACCAAAAACCTTAGGCTTAGGTATTGCTGGGGGAAGTATTGGTGCAGCTTCAGCTATTTTTGGTATTGGTGGTGGCACATTTACCGTTCCTTACCTAACCTTACATGGTGTAGCAATGGCTAATGCCGTAGCCAGTGCTTCGGCTTGTGGTTTACCCATTGCTTTAGGCGGTGCTTTAGGTTTTATGTGGTCAGGATGGCAAACTGTTAGCTTACCCAAAGAAACATGGGGTTTTGTTCATCTCCCCGCATTTATTGCGATTAGCATGACCAGCCTTGTCTTTGCCAAATTGGGTGTAAAAATGGCGCATCATTTGCCTGCAGCAACATTAAAAAAACTATTTGCGTGTTTATTAGTTATTGTTGGCATTCACTTTATTTTTGATTAACAAGGAAAAATCATGCTGCTTGTTCCTAGTGATAAACCATTTGATTATCGTCAACCTCCGCGTTTAAGCTTGGCATTAGCGGCACTTTTGCTTTTTTTATTTGTTTGGTTAATGCCTACCGAACAAAATCAAAAAGTAGCTCTTCATGAACAATATCGACAAAATCTGTTAACTATAGAATGGCCATTGTACCCCACACATTTATTACAACATCAACAAGCAGAGACCTTAGACAAACTGAATGAAGCACACCAAAACAACAATATTGCTGCATTAACTGAGCAAATGGGTTTTGATCGAAAATTTGTGCAACAAATTAATGAGATGGGCGAAAATTACTTAGAACCCGAACAGCTGAGCACATGGAAAACTGCTCGCACTGAATTTGACAAACAACGCGATCGACTTAGCAGTCAGGTTTTAGGACTTGATCCCCAACGGATTCGGCCAATCACTTACGTCACCTACTCTTTTTTAGACAATCAATCTATCAACGTGCTTATCTCGGTTTTGTTGTTATTAATTGTTGGCATCGCAACTGAATGGGCAATGGGAAGTGGTGCATTAATGGGTGCATGGGTTTTGGGCAGTATCACCACTGGCCTTGTCTATCAACTATCGCACTTACACAGCGTAACGCCATTAATAGGCAGTATGGGTGCTATTAATGCCATTTTAGGTATGGCGTTTATGAATTTTCGTCACCAGATCGGAAGAGCGTCGTGTAGGGAAAGAGTGTC
>NZ_CALETI010000501.1 GCF_937920075.1 uncultured Agitococcus sp. | reverse complement strand
AGCAATCATTAAGTCAATTACAAGGCAAGGTTGCTAAAAAAGCCTTAGAAATTGCGGTTAAAAGTGGTACTAAAGTCGTACTTGATGAAGCCAAAGCACGTGCGCCACTGGGTATTGTTCCCCATAAATTTAAAGAAAAAGGCGCGGTTATTACTGTTAAACCAGGTAACTTGCGTAAATCTTTAAAACAGCGTGTTTACCGTGGCCAACGTGCAAGCATGGGCAACATTCAATCTATTATTCCGTTGGATGGACGTGCGTTTTACGGCAAGTTTCAAGAGTGGGGATGGAAAGCTAAGGGTGGTCGATACATTGCTCCACAACGCTTTTTAGCTCCTGCATGGCAAGCCAAAAAAGAAGAAGCATTAGATCAATTGGGTAAGCGTTTGGGCGAAGAAGTCGAAAAAGCAGCAAGAGAGGCAGCTAATGCGCGTTAGTGAAGCGATTTATAAACATTTAGCCCCTGTGTTTGGCGAAAAGCAAGTGTGGCCAAATGCTGCACCCGAAGATGTGAATTACCCAATGATTATTTACGTCATTGCTAACCGTGAATTAGTGAATGCCGTTGATTGTGGTTATTTAGAAAACGCAAAAAACCGCGTACAAATTTATGTTTTTGCTAAAGAATTTGAAGAATGTGAAGCATTACGCGACAAAGTTATAAAAATTATGACTGAACAAACCGATTTACAAAGCTGTTTAGCTTTGAGTGACAGCTATCAATTTGAATCTACAGTGCAAGCGCACTTAATTGTTGTTGAATTTTCCATGTGGGAGCAGACAAATAATGGCCAATAAAAACGTATTACACGCCCAAGGCACACGTTTTCAACGTAATAGTGGGGTAGAGTGGCAAGATATTAGCCAAATTAAAGACATTACACCGCCTTCTAAAACTCGTACCGAAATTGAAACAACCACTATTGACCAATATGACGGTAGTGAACCTGACCCTTATAAAACCTATGTGGGTGGTTTGATTGATGGTGGTAGTGTTTCTTTAGATACTATTTTTAATCCTGACGCCTTAGATAATCAGCGTCTTTTAGAAGCAGATATTGAAGCAGCTAACCCTGTTG
>NZ_CALETI010000500.1 GCF_937920075.1 uncultured Agitococcus sp. | reverse complement strand
AGCAATCATTAAGTCAATTACAAGGCAAGGTTGCTAAAAAAGCCTTAGAAATTGCTGTTAAAAGTGGTACTAAAGTTGTGCTTGAAGAAGCTAAAGCACGCGCTCCGTTGGGTATTGTTCCTCATAAATTTAAAGAAAAAGGCGCGGTTATCACAGTTAAACCCGGTAATTTGCGTAAATCTTTAAAACAACGTGTGTACCGTGGCCAACGTGCATCAATGGGTAATATTCAATCCATTATCCCGTTAGATGGCCGTGCATTTTATGGCAAGTTTCAAGAATGGGGATGGAAAGCCAAAGGTGGTCGATACATTGCTCCGCAACGGTTTTTAGCACCAGCTTGGCAAGCCAAAAAAGAAGAAGCCCTTGACCAGTTGGGCAAACGCTTAGGCGAAGAAGTCGAAAAAGCAGCAAGAGAGGCAGCTAATGCGCGTTAGTGAAGCAATCTACAAACACTTAGCTCCTATTTTTGGTGAGCGTCAAGTGTGGCCAAATGCCGCGCCCGAAGATGCTGAATACCCGATGATTATTTCTGTGATTGCTAACCGTGAATTAGTCAATACCCTAGATTGTGGCTATTTAGGCCACGCTAAATGCCGTGTGCAACTATATATTTTTGCTAAAGAATTTGAAGAATGCGAAGCATTACGCGACAAAGTTATAAAAATTATGACTGAGCAAACAGATTTACCAAGCTGTTTGCCGATTAGTGACAACTATCAATTTGAATCTACAGTGCAAGCGCACTTAATTGTTGTTGAATTTTCTATGTGGGAGCAAACAAATAATGGCCAATAAAAACGTATTACACGCGCAAGGCACACGTTTTCAGCGTAACAGTGGTGTGGCATGGCAAGATATTAGTCAAATTAAAGATATTACGCCACCTGCCAAAACGCGCACCGAAATTGAAACTACCACTATTGACCAATATGACGGTGCAAATCCTGACCCTCATAAAACCTATGTGGGTGGTTTGATTGATGGCGGTAGTGTGAGCTTAGATACTATTTTTAATCCTGATGCCTTAGATAATCAGCGTCTTTTAGAAGCAGATATTGAAGCAGCTAACCCTGTTG
>NZ_CALETI010000499.1 GCF_937920075.1 uncultured Agitococcus sp. | reverse complement strand
TCAAACGAGGACGTTTAAGCTTGCCAGTGTCTGCGGCCCATTTTATTGACTTAGCCATCCAAGCAAGAAGTTATCAATTGCAAAGAATGACCGCAAGTATTGCCGAGCAATCAATTAACTTTGGTAGCGAAATTAATAATGACCCTGCCGACCGCTTAATTGTGGCCACCGCTAAATTTTTACAAGCAGATTTAGTCACAGCAGATTTAAATTTACAAGGCTGCGGTTTAGTCAAAACCATTTGGTAGCCATCACACGCCTTTCTTCCAATTTCTTCTAATGTTGTTTGTTATGACTTCTTCTTTTATCGTTAATCTGCAACGTGGCACATTAAACGTCAGCGTTGAACAAACGAGTATTCCGCCTGAGCAATTATTTGATTTTGCTGAGCGACGTAATCCTAAACGGGCGTTTTTGTTTGTCTCTAAAGTTTTAGGCCGACATATTCCTGTTAAACCTTCAGTGATGGCACAGGCTTTTAATCAATTAGCAGCACAAATTCCTGATCATTTACCTGAACCTGTCTTGGTGATTGGTATGGCTGAAACGGCGGTGGGTTTAGGTGCGGGTGTGCATCGCGCTTTACAACAACGCTACCCAAACGCCATGTATTGGATGAGCACCCGTCACAGCTTGGGAACACCATTGTTTGCGCGTTTTGAAGAAGAGCATAGTCATGCCAGTTCTCATTTATTGCATTGGCCCGTTGATGAAGCCTTAAAACAACAACTATTAGCCAGCAAAACGTTAATTATTGTCGATGACGAAGCCTCAACAGGTAAAACCTTTATTAATTTGGCACAAGCTTTACAAGACGCAGGTTTGCAACAGATTGAGCGTATTATTGCTGCGACTTTAACTGATTGGTCGGGTGATGCGGTGCAAGCAAAGTTAGGCAAAAAAGCCCAAACTATTTCCTTATTGTCAGGTAGTTATCAATGGCAAGCTGATCTTAATGCGCCATTACCCGAAATGCCGAAAGTCGATTCAGTCGCTCAAGGCGCGTGGCAACCCAATTTAGCTTTAGATTGGGGACGTTTGGGAGTAATTCAGCATCAAGCTACTTTAAATGATAAAGTGTCAGTAGATAACGGTGAAAAAATATTAGTGTTAGGCACAAGTGAATATGTTTGGCGATCATTTTTATTAGCTGAGCATTTAGAACAACAGGGTGCAGAGGTGTATTTTGCTTCAACCACACGCTCACCGATTGCTGTGGGTCATGCCATTAAAATAGCTCGTGCCTTTAGTGATAATTATGGCTTGGGCATTGCTAATTTTTCTTATAATGTTGATGTTAATCAATATGATAAAATTATGATTTGCAGCGAAACACCTGCGGCAATGGTCGATCAAGCATTGTTAGCAG
>NZ_CALETI010000498.1 GCF_937920075.1 uncultured Agitococcus sp. | reverse complement strand
CCAAAGCTAAAGAAGAGAAATTAGCTAAAGAAAAAGCTGACAAAGAAGCTAAAGCCAAAGAAGAGAAACTCGCCAAAGAAAAAGCCGAGCGAGAAGCGGCTGCGCGCAAAAAACTGCAAGATGCCTTGAAAAAGAATAGTATTGATAAAGAATTTGATGGCATAGATAAAAAAATTAAAGAAGATCAAATGCGTAAAGAGGCAGCTTTAGCCGCCCAAAAAGAAGCCGATGCTTTAGCCAAAGAAGAAAAACTGGCCAAAGAAAAAGCTGACCGCGAAGCCAACGAAAAAGCCAAACAAGCGCAAACAGACTTAATTGAAAAATATAAACGTAAAATATACGAAACCGTTAAACGCCAATGGTCAATCCCTCCTAAAAGTGATGAGCTAAAAGCGCAAGTCAGAGTAACCCTACTACCTGATGGTGATGTTCGTAGTATTTTGTTTATTAAGCGTAGTGGAAATGATGCCTTTGATGCTAGCATTGAAGCTGCCATTAACAAAGCCAGCCCCCTACCTGTGCCCAATGACCCTGCTTTGTTTAACCAATTTCGTAGCTTAACTTTTAATTTTAGCAGCAAGGACTAACATGCGCTCTCTTCGTTTGTTCTTTTTTGCCTTAATTGGCATAGCCACCACGCCTAGTTATGGCGAAATAACGTTCGATGTTGTTGCACCCCCACCTAATGCAACGCCAATTGCCATTGTGCCTTTTGCTAATGATAACAACAGCGAAACCTTAAATACCATTATTAGTCAGGATTTAGCGCGTAGTGGTTTATTTAAACCTGCCGATAAATTTCCTGAAAAACCAAGCAATAGTGCCGAAATCACTTATAGTGTGTGGCAAGCGATTAATTTAGATTATGTAGTGGTTGGCACAGTCACACCCCAAGCCAATAATCAATTAACCATTCAATATGAATTATTAAGTAGCAATCAACAACAACGCCTGTTAGGCGAAAGCATGACTATCCCGCCTGCGCGTTGGCGAGATGCGGCTCACTTTATTAGTGATCGTATTTTTAAACAAATTACAGGATTTGATGGCTCTTTTAGCACTCGTGTTGCCTATGTTTTGCAGTATAAACAAGCTGGCCAAACCCGTTATCGACTCGATATTGCTGATGCGGATGGTCGTCGTCCCACCACGGTTTTAGATAGCGAAGAACCGATTTTGTCACCAAGTTGGTCGCCTGATGGCCAAAAAATGGCCTATGTTTCCTTTGAAAGTGGCAAACCCGCTATTTATAGCCAAAATTTAATTACCCAAGAACGTCAAATTATTAGTCGTTTAAAAGGCTTAAATGGCGCACCTGCTTGGTCGCCTGATGGCTCAAAACTTGCTCTAACTTTATCTCAAGATGGGAATCCCGAAATTTATGTATTCGAGATTGCTAGCAAAAAACTAACAAGACTTACCAATCATTACGCAATTGATACCGAAGCACGTTGGTATCCTGATGGCCGTGGGTTAATCTTTACCTCAGACCGAGGTGGCAGCCCACAAATTTATCGTTTGGACTTAGCTAGCCAAGAAGTGAAGCGTTTAACCTTTGAAGGCTCTTTTAATGGCCGTGGTGCCATTAGTCCTGATGGTAAATATTTAGCGATGGTACATCGCAGAGCAGGCCAAAGTTTTCAAATTGCTATTCAAGATTTGCAAACAGGTGGCTTAACACGACTCACAGAGACGCCATTAGATGAAGCACCAAGCTTCTCCCCAAATAGTCAAATGATTGTTTATGCAACACGACAAGGCAACAAAGGGGTGTTAGGCATTATGTCTTTAGATGGTCGTTTTAAAATGCAACTTCCTGCTTCCGAAGGACAAGTACGTGAGCCTGCATGGTCGCCTTAATTCTTTTACATTTTACGCTCTAATTCATTGGGAGAAAGATACATGTTAAACAGTAAACTTAGTTTAGTCTTAGCCATCAGTTTAGCGATTGGCGTGACTGGCTGTAGCACCCTAAAAAAGTCTACTACCACTCCAACGGGAAGCGAGCAAACGTCAAACCAAAGCCAAGCCGACAAAGATAAACAAGCTGCCGAAGCTCAAGCTGCCGCGCTTGCCGAACAAGAACGTTTAAAAGCCGAAGCCTTAGCTAATGCCAACAAAAATCAAGGTAAAAATGCTAATGGCCAAAATGCCACTGGTCAAAATACTGATAATGGCTCGGATGCGAATAATGATAGTAGCAATCAAGCTGATTTATTAAGCACTCGTTTAGTTCACTTTGATTATGATAGTAGTGATCTTAACGGCGATGACTTAAAAATTTTACAAGCACATGCCAGTTACTTAAATCAAAACCCTCAAGCTAAGGTTCTACTTTCTGGTCATGCTGATGAACGTGGTACTCGTGAATACAACATGGCTTTAGGTGAGCGTCGTGCGAATGCGGTTCAAGCATTTTTAAGCAGTAACGGTGTGCGTGGTGGTCAGTTAGATACTGTTAGCTATGGCAAAGAAAAACCTATCAATGATGGCCATGACGAAGCAGCATGGGCAGAAAACCGCCGTGTAGAAATTACTTACAAGGCGAATGCTCCTAAATAAATTGCTAACAAAATAATTAAGCCCCTTTTTAGGGGCTTAATTATTTAATAAGTCACCCCCAAGGTTAAATTAGCTGTATGTCGGTCTTGATCGCCTTTGGCAATGGTTAAATAAAATGGCCCTAAACGGGTATCTGCGGCTAATACAACCCCGACACTATAAGGTGTACTTTCAAACAAACGCGATGACCGCTTATCTTCCATAGACACAGCACCTGTTTCTGCTAACAAACCTAAATACACACCGCCGCCCAATGCTGGTGGGATGTCTTTAATTTGTTTATAAGCTAACAATCGTGTTAAAAAATAATTATTGCCTGCTAATTCAGAACGACGATAAGCCGATAAATTTAACGCACCGCCTAATTGAAATTGTTCAGCATAGGGTAAGGTTGTGCCTAAAGAGCTACCACCTCGGCCTGTCGCAAACAAGGTATAATCCTGCCATGTAAACGCCCGTCGCCAATCAAAATTAATGCGTTGATACTCTTTATCACTGCCCATGCCCTGTTCTGCATGAAAATAATCTAATTTTGCCCAGTTGCCTTTTCGTGGAAAACGTGGGTTATCTAATTGATCAAAAATAGCTTTTAGGCCATAACCGGTTTGTTGATAGCTTTCACCCGCCACCGTCTTAACGTTTTCTAAAGACGACGACCATTTCACTCGCTGTTCAGAAACGCTCAACCGCACTTCGCCCCATTTACCTAACACAGAGCCAATATCAACACCGCCACCTGTATGACGCACTCGATTTTGTGCCGTTGTTTCATGGGCAGAAACAATATCGCGAGGTTCATCATGTATTTTTAGCCAAGGCGCAACAAAAAACTCGCCATTTAAGACAGTTGGCTGATACAACTCAGTATATAAAGAACGGGTTTCTCCCAACTCTCCTTCTGCTTGCCACTCTGCGCCCAACTGATTTAACCAACTACGGCGTAATCCTGCAACTAAACCAAATGACGAGTTATTAGCAAAATCGGTATGCAAATTTAAACCAATACGCGCAAAGTCTCGGCCATCCTTTTCTACAGGAATAATTCTTAACAAGGAGTTTTGTGCTTCAGGTAATAATTGATAACCAATACGAACAAAATCACCACGGGCATAAATTTTATCAATGCTATCGTGCAATTGTGCTTGATCTAACACTTCGCCTTTTTTAACGGCTAATAATGATTTTAACACCTGTGGGCTAACCCAATTACTGCCCGTAATTTCTACTTTACTAATCGGTTTATGTTTTGGTTTTCGAGCATCTACTTGTTGTTGCCATGCTTGGTAATCTGCTTCTGATAAGGCATAACGTTGTAATTGTTTTAAACTTGCCTTCGCTGCTTTTTCGCCTGCGGCAATAAACTGTGCTGCTTCTTTAAAATCGGTTGAGCTTAGCTTGCCCATTTCTGGTGTAATCAATACATCTTGAGGCGTGAGCGTGGCAATTTGTGCCTGCATGTCTTTTTGCACTGCAATGTTAATCGTTTGCTCACTGACCGCAAATAATGACTCTAACTTTTGTCGATTGGTACTTGGTGAAGAAACATTGACGGCAATCACCACATCACCACAGAGTTTTCGCCCTTCATCAATACCCATATTTTTAACAATACCGCCATCAACTACGAGGTAGTTTTCATAAGGCACAGGTGGAAACACACCCGACACACTCATACTGGCTCTCATCACTAAAGGCAAATCACCATGACGCATAATGACTGTTTTGCCTGACTCTAAATCTGCACCAATTGCGCGATAAGGAATTGGTAAATCATCAAATTCCTCTACTTCTAAGCCGCCCGTTAACTGACGAAAAAACTGGGTAATATAATGCACACCTACTAAATTACGTGGTGGCACAGGCCAAAAGTCTTTTAAGGTTAAGGTAAAATCAAAATAATCTTTTTCATCATCCCGTTTGCGAAAATAAGGAATATCCTTGCGTTTAGGTTTGTCGCCAAAAATATGATCCCAATCTGCCGTGGTAACCGCTTGTTCCATGTCGTTAACGGGCATCCCTGTTGCCATTGCACCACCGACAATCGCGCCCATACTCGTGCCCACCACACAATCAACAGGCACTTTTGCGTCTTGCAATACTTTTAATACGCCAATATGCGCAATACCGCGTGCACCACCACCCGATAACACTAAGGCCACTTTGGGACGTTGAGCGGCCTGCGCAACGGTGGTTAACGCTAATAATGCAACGGTTAATACTGTTTTGGAAGGAAACTTCATATTGTTGATCCACATAAAAAATTAGGGCGATATACGCCCTATTTTTGATTGCTTCGTGATTGACGCTTTTTAATAATCACACTACCAATCGAGTAACCTGCACCAAAGGAACAAATAACACCAATATCATTGGCGTTTAAATTATTGCGGTGCAAATGGAAGGCAATAATAGAACCTGCGGAACTGGTGTTGGCATAAGTATCTAAAATCGTGGGTGATTCTTCAGGACTTGGATCACGTCCCAATACTTTACGGGCAATTAAATCATTCATATTGCTATTGGCTTGATGCAACCACATACGCTTTAAATCGGTCGCACTAATCTCTAATTCGCCTAAATGCTGGGTAATTTGCTCAGCAACCATTGGGCAAACTTCTTTAAAGACTTTGCGGCCTTCTTGACGGAATAATTTATCGCGTTTGCCAACTCCTTCTTCATCACAACGATTTAAAAAACCAAAGTTGTTGCGAATATTGTTAGAGAATTGGGTTTGTAGTTTAGTGCCTAAAATTTCCCATGCTTCAGGATTGGTGCAAGTATCAGCTGTTTCAATAATCACCGCGGTACACACATCACCAAAAATAAAATGGCAATCACGATCGCGCCATTCTAAGTGACCCGAACAAATCTCTGGGTTAACCATTAACACGCATTTTGCTGAGCCACTACGCACCATATCAGCAGCAGTTTGCAAACCGAAAGTTGCCGAAGAACAAGCGACATTCATGTCAAAAGCAAAACCTTTTGCACCAATCGCATGTTGAATTTCGATGGACATGGCAGGATAAGGACGTTGCATATTCGAGCAAGCAACCAATACCGCATCAATATCCGCTGCGGTTTTGCCTGATTGTGCTAATGCCCCTTCAATTGCCTTAACAGCCATTTCACATTGTAAGGATTGTTGATCATCAGAACGATCAGCAATCACTGGAAACATACGTTCTGGGTCTAAAATACCTGACTTATTGATGACATAACGAGACTTAATGCCTGATGCTTTTTCGATAAATTCGGGAAAAGAGGTTTTTAAAGCCGTGACTTCACCGCGCTCAATGGCATCAGCATTTTTGGCATTAAATAATTCAACATAGGCATTAAATGAGTCAATTAACTCTTCATTGCTAATACTTTCTTCAGGAGTGAATAAACCTGTACCACTGATGACGACTTTTTTCAATTCTTCGCTCCTGTTAACTTACGCTATAGGGTTAATACACATCATTTTTATAGAACAGACCACTGCGGACTTACACCAACGCCGCAAATTGTTTGTCCAAGCGTTCTTTTGACACGGGCAGCGCAGTTTTCATCGGTTGCGAAAAC
Organism: uncultured Agitococcus sp.; assembly: GCF_937920075.1. Classification (GTDB taxonomy): domain Bacteria; phylum Pseudomonadota; class Gammaproteobacteria; order Pseudomonadales; family Moraxellaceae; genus Agitococcus. Next base: position 4,038 of record NZ_CALETI010000498.1, on the reverse strand, counting down.
AAAGAGATTCGATATTCCTCTAACAACCAACGATAATCGTGCAAAGGCTGAATATTAACACTCCGTGCTGTAAAGTCAGCAACTTTTTGTTGATATTGCTGCCAACGTTTGTGCAATTCTTGGCTGGCCTGATTATCTCTCTGTATATTATTGGTTAATCGTTCTAAACGTAATTGCAGACCTTTTAAATATCGTGGGTATTCCTGCCAACGCTGGGGCGCGATTTCACTTAAAAAGCTCTGAGCTTGTAAATGAGTCAGTTGTAAGTTTATATCATCAACAGCCTGAGCAAACACTGCTTGACCATACAAACGAATTTGCTGATTAATCGCTCGCCATAGTTGATAAATGTTAGCCACCGTTTTAATTAACTGTTGCCCCACGGTTAATAATTGGCCACGTTTGCTAGTTAGTATCTTGTCAAAATCGGCCTGACTATAAACCAACTGTTCACCAAAGACTTGCCAACACAAGGCATCAACCAACTGCTGCTCTAGTTGAGCTTTATTATTGCCAAACGCAGAGAAATCTAATACCAAAGCATTGGGAATAGATTTTTTAAACTGTTTTAATTCGGTTGCACAATGCAATTGCCATAAATACAAACAACCACGTTGATGCTGTGTTTGTGCCAAATGCTGATTAGCCAAATATTGCAGAGTCACACCCTGCTCTTGCTTGACTAAAGCGGCATAACTGCGGGTTGGTAAACCTGCCACCGTTCTTTCAACAACAGGTTCAATGCGTTCAGGAAAGCTGGTTAAGATTTGTTGGTTATTGACTGCCAGCTCGACTTTTTGGCTAGAAAGCTGAATTTTTAAGGTAGATAAATCACGTCCTGTTTTTAATACCTTTCCTTTATTATCAATAATTTCTATATGAAATCTACAGTGAAGCGGCAAGTTATTTTCGGCTTCCTGCCAATCTGCGGCACTAATCGTTATACCACGTCTTTGCAACAATCCCCCTAAAACTTGGCTTAAAGATTGTTGACGACTTTCAGGTAATTGGCTTAACAAGCCCTTAACCGTATCAGGAATAGGCACTAATTGACGACGAATGGCTTTAGGCAAGGCTTTTAACAAGGCTTCAACTTTATCGGCTAACAATGACGGAATTAACCATGACAACACGGCATCATCTAATTGAGTTAACACGGCATGAGGAATACTAATCGTCACCCCATCATCATCAACACTGGGGTCAAATTTATATCTTAAGGGTAACACCAAACCATTTAAAGCAATATTGTCAGGATATTGTTGATGACAGGCTTCACCCTCTTGAGTCATCAAGGCTTCGGGTTGGCAAAACAAAATTTGTGGATTTTGTCGTTCTGCCTCACGTCGCCACCCTTCAAAAGTACGCACATTGGCTATATGTTCAGGAATAATATTGGCATAAAATTGATATAAAACTTCATCATCAACCAAAATGTCCCGACGACGTAATTTATCTTCTAAATCAATAATATCCTGAACCAATTTCATATTATGACTAAAAAATGGGGCTTTTAAATTAATCTCCCCTTCAACCAAGGCACGACGAATAAAAATCTCATGCGACTCTTTGGGATCAATGGTTTCGTAATTTAATTTACGACGTGGATTTACCACCAAACCAAACAAAGACAATTGCTCATAAGCCATCACTTTGCCAGCATTTTTTTCCCAATGTGGCTCATACACATGATGTTTTAAGAGATGTTTGCCTTCTTGCTCAATCCATTCAGGGTCAATTTTGGCATTGGTACGCAAAAACACTTGGCTGGTTTCGACAATTTCTGCGGCCATTAACCATGGGACAGGTTTTTTATATAAAGCCGAGGCAGGAAAAACTTTGGCTTTTTGATTACGTGCGGCCAAATACTCTTTATCATCATTTTTATGGGCAATCGATGAGAGTAAGCCTGTCAATAAAGCACGATGTAAGACTTCATAAGTCGCAGGTTCATTGTTGCGTTGTAAGCCAATATCTTTACACACTAACACTAATTGATGACGAGTTTCTCGCCATTCACGCATGCGCAAATACGATAAGAAATGGCTTTTAATCCATTGTTTACGTTGATTTTCGCTTAAATCGGTACGAACTTCTTCAAAGGCACGCCACAAATTAACATAAAACAAAAAGTCAGAGTCTTTATCTTTAAATAAGGCGTGTTTTTGGTCAGCCTGCATTTGTTTTTCAGGCGGACGTTCACGCGGGTCTTGGCTACCCAAAGCACTGACAATAATTAATACTTCGTCTAAACAAGCACTATGCGCTGCAGCGACTAACATCCGTGCTAAACGTGGGTCTAAAGGAAAACGGCTGAGTTGTTGGCCTAATGGCGTAATTTTTTGTTGCTTGTCTAATGCGCCTAACTCTTCAAGAACACGGACACCATCATTAATAAAACGACTATCGGGCGGCTCAATAAAGGGAAACTCGCTAATATTGCCCAAACCCAAGACATTCATTTGCAAAATAACGGCGGCTAAATGAGTACGACGAATTTCGGGTTCGGTAAATTCTGGCCGACTATTAAAATCCTCTTCACTATACAGACGAATACAAACGCCTGCGGCAATCCGTCCACAACGACCTTTACGTTGATTAGCCGCTGCTTGGGCAACCGCCTCGATGGGTAATCTCTGTACTCGTGAACGGTAAGAGTAACGACTAATCCGTGCAAAACCATTATCAATGACATAATGAATATTTGGCACAGTTAACGAAGTTTCAGCAACGTTGGTGGCAATAATAATCCGTCGGCCTTTGCCTGTCGGATGAAAAATACGTTGTTGCTCGTTAAGCGATAAACGTGCATATAAGGGTAAAATTTCGGTATGTGGTGGACCATATTTGCGTAAGGTATCGGCTAAATCGCGAATTTCACGTTCGGTGCTAGCAAACACCAAAATATCGCCACTGCCCGCTCGACCTTGCTGACGTGAATGGTCAATGCATTCATCAACTGCCGCCAATACTGCTCTAGGCATAGCTTCTTCAAGTTGCTCAAAACCTTCATCTTCGTCCGATTGTACGTTTTCTTCAGCCATTGGCCGATAACGCACTTCCACAGGAAAGGTACGTCCTTCAACTTGAATAATCGGTGCACCATTAAAATGACGACTAAACCGCTCAACATCTAAGGTTGCGGAGGTAATAATCACTTTTAAGTCTGGACGTTTGGCCAATAACTGCCGTAAATACCCTAATAAAAAATCAATATTTAGGCTACGCTCATGCGCTTCGTCAATAATTAACGTGTCATAAGCGTTTAGATAACGGTCATTGGCTAATTCCGCCAATAAAATACCGTCAGTCATTAACTTGATATACGATTCCGCTTTACAGGCTTCATTAAAACGAACTTTATAACCAACGACCTCGCCCAATGGTGAGTTTAACTCTTCGGCAATACGGGCTGCCACACTCCGCGCGGCTAAACGTCTGGGTTGGGTATGACCAATAAATCCATACACACCACGCCCTGCCAATAAACATAATTTGGGTAATTGCGTGGTTTTGCCTGAACCTGTTTCGCCAGCTAAAACCACCACTTGATGTTGTTGAATGGCTTGAATAATTTCTTGCGCACGTTGGCTAACAGGTAAATCTTCATTCAAGGTCACTGCTGGCAAAGCCTGTTGACGTTGCGCCACTGCTTGTTGAGATTGTTGTAACTGTTGCTGCAACTGAGCAATAGCGGCTGATCTTTTGTCTTCAGGTGTGGTACGTAAACGCTGCCAACGACTAATAAAACGTGGCCGATCTTGAGTAAGACTTTTATCTAAAGCAGAAAAAAATTGGTGTTTTTGCATACATAATTCTTAAAAATTCAAGGCTTATATTTAATTTTTGACCGATTAACGTAGGGTCTAATCGTATTTCAAAATTGTTAAGCCGTTAAATTGCTATTGATCTCTATTTTTTTTACTTTACACACAATTTTACTATCATCATCTTAGGACTTACGCGGTTATCGCTTATTTGTTCACATTTCAACCATTTTCAACGGTTTTATGCTCACAAAACGCGCTAATTTTGGCA
>NZ_CALETI010000497.1 GCF_937920075.1 uncultured Agitococcus sp. | reverse complement strand
TACGATGCCATTATTTTAGCGAGTGCAGGTTTAAAACGTTTAGGTTTGGAACAACGCATTGCTCAATCATTAACTCAACTATTACCTGCTGTAGGTCAGGGGGCAGTGGGTATTGAGGCGCGTAGTAACGATACTGAATTATTAGCATTATTAGCACCGTTGCATCACTTACCAACCGCGTTGTGTGTGCAAGCTGAACGTGCTATGAACCGACGTTTACAAGGTGGTTGCCAAGTGCCAATTGCAGGTTTTGCTACTTTAGATAATCAGCAGTTAATATTAAATGCCTTAGTAGGAAGTTTGGATGGCCAATCTGTATTGCGTTACCAAGCACAAACCACAGATTTAAGTACGATTGAGCAGCTAGGGGAAAATGTTGCAGACGGCCTATTGGCACAAGGCGCGGATAAAATTTTGGCAGCAGTATATGGCTAACTTAGCAGGGCTAAACATTATTAATACTCGGCCTGTTAATCGAGCGCAACCTTTAACCGATGCACTGATGCAAAAAGGTGCATTGGTCACCGCCATTCCTTTGGTAGAAAACATACCTTTAGCTCTCAGTGCAGAGCATCGGCAGTATTTATTAAATTTAGATTTATACGATGTTGTTTTTGTAGTCAGTCCAACCGCAGCCAAATTAGGTTTAGCTCTATTAAGTGATTATTGGCCACAATGGCCGATTGCTGTACAGTGGTTAGCCATTGGTGAGGCTACTGCAGAAGTTTTGCATCAGTATGGCTTGCAAGCAATAGTGCCAACGCAAGAAACTAGTGAAGGCCTCTTACAATTGCCATGTTTGCAACAACTGCAGCAAGGTCAAAAAATGTTGGTATTAAGAGGGCAGGGCGGACGTAATTTAGTTCGCGATAATTTGCAACAACAAGGTGTTAAAGTAGATTATTTAGATTTATACCAACGGCAAGTTCCCATTAATAGTCAGCAATTATGGCAACAGCAAAAAACATCACCAGATTTGGTTGTGATTACCAGTGGTGAGATTTTACAAAGTTGGCAACAATTGGTTGGTGAACATTTTTCCAAAATTCCGATGGTAGTGATTAGTAAACGGCTAGTTGCAATGGCTAAAGCATTGGGAGTTATGCAAGTGATTACTGCAGCGAGTACACGTCCAGAAGATATTGTTCATGCAATTCAACAGTGGCACAAAGGTCAGACTCATGATATATCAGAGTAGTTTTTTAGCCCCTAATAAGATGTACTTATAATGAGTCAAACACGTCAACCCATTCATGTTTTTCCTAAGATTACGCTCAAGTTTGGTTTTTGGGGGCGAGTGACAGTTATTATCGTAATACTCACCGTAATTGCCAGTATTTTGCTTTATTACCATGGCAATCGTTATAAAAAACAAGAGAGACAACATTATCAAGAAATATCTCAGCAGTTACAGCTTATCCAAGAACAAACGGTTCAAATACAAAGTAAAAATCAGTTATTACAACAAAAAGTTGATAGCTTAGAGTCGCAATTAGCCCAGTTAAAAAAACAAGTTCAGCCAACACAAAAGCCTTATGCCTTAATTAAACAAGTGCAGCATTATGTCGATTTGGCAGAGCAGCATTTGTGGTTGCAACATGATAGCCAAAGTGCAAGCCAATTATTGGCGATTGCGGATGAACTATTACAACATTATGGTAATCAACAAACGCTAGCATTAAGACAAGCGATTGCGGCTGATCAGTTATTGTTAAGTCAAGTACAACATATTGATGTTGCTGGTATTTCTCTAAAAATAGAAGCCCTAAAACAGTCAGCACAACAATTAACTTTGCCGCCGAGTAAGCATAATCATATCCCACAATCTCAAGCAACAAATGTAGAGCAAAGTGCATGGGAAAAAGGTTGGGTTGCTTTACAGAAATTAATTAGTATTCAACATCATAATCAAACGATTGCTGCGCCACTACTTACTCAGGAGCAACGCGTATTAGTACAACAAAATGTTTATTTGGCATTACAGCAAGCACAAATGGCTTTGTGGTCACATCAAACTCAACGTTATCAACAAAGTTTGACTAATGTTGAGCAATTATTGATGCCTTATCAGCAATTTAATCCACATTACGCTGTTTTTATTAAAGAAATTCAACTATTAAAACAACAACCTATGCAAGAGCTAATCGTTAAGCTAATAAATACTCCGTCAGTATTGGCTCAATTATTAACGCAACATACAGAATCAGCACCAAGTATTCCTAGTCAACAGGATGCAAGTTTATGATTAAATTAGCCATTTTGTTGCTGTTTTTATTGTTAGGCGCATGGTTGGGTAGTGTATTTTTACAAGACAGTGGATATGTTTTAATTGTTTGGCAGCAAACTTCTATTGAATTAAGTTTATTTTTGGCTGTTTTATTATTAATGTTGGCAGCAGGATTAGGTTTAATAGCTTTAGAGTTATTATTAGGTGTATTTGGTTTACGCGCATTGCTGAATAAATGGTTGCAACAAAGACGATTTTTACGCGCACAACGTAGTTATCACAAAGGTTTAGAGGCATTAACCTTAGAAGATTATCGTCGTGCCGAGAAATTATTTAATCAATCGGCTAAAATCAGTGATGAACCATTAGCGGCATATTTAGCAGCCGCACAAGCTGCACAGGGTCAACAAGCCTCACAACGCGCAGAAGACTATTTACAGTTAGCAGATAGTTATCAATATAGGCTCATCATCCAAATAACCCGAATTCGATTATGGTTACAAACTGGACAATGGGAAGCGGCGGTCGCTCAACTCAAAAGTATTTATCCACATTACAAAAAAGAGCCGGTTGTTAATCAATTATTATTAGAGAGCTTGGTTAAATTACAAGCTTGGCAAGATTGTTTAGAGTGGTTGCCAATTTTGGCTAAAGCCCCTATCGCAGAAACAATTACCAATCAAGCACTCATGAAAACCGCATATCAACATAGTTTAGAAGTATTGGCAAAAACAACTGGACGTGTAGATAAAACGATTACCTTTAGGCAATTACAAGAGTTTTGGCAGCAAATACCTCGCCAACATCAACGTGATACAGATGTGGTGATGAGTTATGTACAAGCATTAATGAGTGTCGGTTTCTATGATGAGGCAAGTGTTATTATTGCCCGTGTTTTAAATGAGAATTGGCATCATGGTTTGGCTGAATTGTATGGGCGAGTGCTTCATGCAGAACCAGAGTTAGCCTTAGAACAAGCTAAAACATGGTTGAAACTCCATCCACAAAGTCCAGTTTTATTATTAACCTTAGGCCGTTTAAGTATGCAATGTCGAGACTGGTCAATGGCTAAAGCCTATTTTGAACAAAGCTTAGTGTTGCATAAAAATACCGAAACTTATGCTGAGTTTGTGCGTTTATTACAGCATTTAAACGATCCAGAAGCAGGACATTATTTAATAGCAGGCTTAAATCAGCTAATCAGTAAACCATTGCCTAATTTGCCTTTACCCTAATAGGATAAATAACTAATATGAGCCAAATCAGTTTAAAAGAGTTTCCTATTGTTCAGCCTCAAAGTGTAGCATGGGGGGAAATGGACGCCTTTGGTCACGTCAATAATGTTGTGTATTACCGCTATTTTGAAAGTGTACGGATTAGTTATTTGCAAATGATTGGGGCTTTAGATCATTTACAACAAATGAATCCTGTCGTTGCAGCCAATAGTTGCCGCTACTTAAAATCGGTCAGTTATCCTGATGAATTAGAATTAGGTGCACGTGTTGTTGAATTAAGAGGCTCTGGTTTTAGAATGGAGTACGCTATTTTTAGTCAACAACATAAAAGTATTGTAGCCACAGGAGAAGCTATTGTTGTTATGGTTGATAAAGAGGGTCAAAAGGTGACTTTACCTGAAGAATTTAGACAAACTATTATCAACTTAGAGCAAACAGTGGGTAATGAATTAGAGGTAGATGCACTTAATCCACATAAACAGCCAGAGACATTATTAGGTAAGGCTTTATCAAAACTGAATCATTTACGAGATAAATAAAGACTAATAAAGCCATTGTTAACAAATAAACCACCAAAAAATCGCTGCTAAATGTACATTAAACCGTAACAAAAGCTTGCTAATTTAGTGTGCAATCTATACAATTCGCCGCGCTCGAAGTAGCAGTTTTTTGTCTATGCCAATGATTTTTGGGTGGAGCAAGCGTGAGTAAACCTCAACCACTTGTTGATAAAACCC
>NZ_CALETI010000496.1 GCF_937920075.1 uncultured Agitococcus sp. | reverse complement strand
ATGCAGGTGACTTTTTTGGTGAAATGGGTTTATTTGAAGAAAAGCCTGTACGTTCTGCATGGATTAGAGCTAAAACTGCCTGTGAAATTGCCGAAATTAGTTACCGTAAATTTAAAGACATCGCTCGTCAAGATGCAGGATTGATGTTTGCACTTTCTGCCCAATTAGCAGGTCGTTTACGCGCTACCACTCGTAAGGTTAGCGATTTAGCCTTCTTAGATGTAACAGGTCGAGTGGCTCGTTGTTTGTTAGATTTATCCAAACAACCTGATGCCATGACCCATCCCGATGGTATGCAAATTCGTGTTACTCGCCAAGAAATTGGTCGCATTGTCGGTTGTTCACGCGAAATGGTTGGCCGTGTATTAAAATCTTTAGAAGATCAAGGTTTGATTAGTGTTAAAGGCAAAACCATGGTAATTTTTGGCGCACGTTAATTCAGTACCCTGAGAATAAAAAAGGAGCTATTGCTCCTTTTTTTATTTACCAAAAAACAGATTTTTTAACGCATCACCTGGCTCAGGCGCACGCATAAATGCTTCACCCACCAAAAAGGCATTAATCCCATTCGCCTGCATTAAGGTCACATCTGAGGGATTTAAAATACCACTTTCGGTGACAATTAAACGATCTTTTGGAATTGAACGCATTAACGCCAAAGTCGTATTTAAACTCACTTGGAAGGTTTTTAAATTTCGATTATTAATCCCAATCATTGGCACAGGCAAACGCAAAGCACGTTCTAATTCACTCTGACTATGCACTTCCACCAAAACATCTAAACCATATTCGGTGGCAGTCACATATAACTCGGCTAATTGCGTATCTGTTAAAGCACTGACAATCAACAAGACTGCATCTGCACCAATGGCTCGTGCTTCAACCACTTGATAAGGATCAATGACAAAATCTTTGCGTAAAACAGGTAAGGTACAAGCAAAACGTGCAGCTTGTAGATAACTATCTGCCCCTTGAAAAAAATCAACATCGGTTAATACCGATAAACAAGCAGCACCAGCACGTTCATAACTACGGGCAATTTGAGCTGGCACAAAATCTTCACGCAAAACCCCTTTTGATGGAGATGCTTTTTTAATTTCAGCAATTACCGCAGGTTGTTTTTTATCAACACGGCGTTTTAATGCTTGATAAAAGCCACGCGTTGGTAAAGCTGTACGTGCGCGACTTTCTTGTGTAGCCAAAGAAACTTGACGTTGCCGTGCCTCTACTTCTTCTGCTTTACGTTGTAGAATCGTGGCTAAAATTTGTGAACTCATAAAAATCTACTTATATCAATTATTTAAGCTTAACGTTGAGGATTTATATACTCATCGCTCTGGGTGACAAATAGCTAAATCTCAGTGTCTTAAATCTATCCTATACTAAAAATGTACGACTAAAATCACGCAAAGCCACTAACTTTTCTAAAGCTAAGCCACTATAAACCGCATCTTCTGCCATCGTGACGCCTTGTTTAATATTGCTTGCCAAACCAGATACGTACAAGGCTGCTCCTGCATTTAATGCAATCATATCAGCCGCTTTTTGCGCATCTGCTAAT
>NZ_CALETI010000495.1 GCF_937920075.1 uncultured Agitococcus sp. | reverse complement strand
AGAGCCAGTGCAAGCAAGCCAACGAGATGAACCACTTGCACTAAGTTTTGCGTGTGCGCTCATGATTTAGTCCTTTGTTGCTTCTGCAATCATTGAGTAGCAAAGATTGATTTGATTATCAGCCAAGTCACCTGTTTTACGTGCTTCAAAATTATTAAGCATAATTGACTTAATAATGTCACGATTTGCCACGTTGCGTTTTACAGCTTCTAAACAAAATGCCTGTAATGACTCACGAGTCATATTTGGAGCTTCTTTTGCCACTTCTGGTAAAAATGTTTCTTGTTCAGGTTCGGGAGTTTGTTCGATTTGTTGTGGTGGTGTAGGAGCTGATTGGCTATTAAAGAAACGCTCAAAATTAGCGTTTAACTCGTTGATTGCTTTTGTCAATTGACTGATTTCGTTTTCTAAGCTCATTTTAAGTTACCTTTTTGTTTGTTTGTGTGGATTTAATACTAGCATACTTTTTAAGAATGACGTATAGTTTTATCTACTTTTTACAAGCGTTAATTAAGGTGATTTATGAGAACACAAGAAGCGATTGAGCATTTTGGCGGTGTAACTAAATTAGCAGACGTTTTGGGCTTAACTCGTGATGCTATTTATAAATGGGGGGAATATCCACCAAACGAGACTCAATACAAAATCATGGTCATTAGTGGTGGCGCGTTAAGCGTGACAATAACGTATAAAAAAGAGAACAAAAATGACTGACTATAAAATCGCGGTGTCCTGTGGAAAAGGAATGGGAATAATTGAAAACAAGGTCAAGTCGTGGGCTGATATTGTTAAAAAGTTGACTCATCATGTTGAAGTCGCACAAAAAGAAAACGCTGGTTTTTTTCTCGGTGGCGCGTTTAGCGGTGAACATCGTGTTGATGAAGATTTATTGTGTCGCTCTTTATTGACTTTAGATATTGATGAATATCAAGGGGGTGATATTGACGATTTGAGTTTTGACATAGAGTTGTCGGGACTAGGTGCGTTTGTTGCTTATAGCACGCATCGTCATGTAAATAATGTTCCTCGTGTTCGCTTGGTATTGCCTTTGTCGCGTGAAGTGTCAAGTGATGAATATCGTGTTATCAGTCAAGCGTTTTGTAAAACATTAACGCTTTTTAAGTTTGACCCGTGTTCGTTCAAACCTAATCAATTTATGTTTTACCCATGTTGCCCTGTCGGTGGCGATAGATGGGTGATGGTGGGTGATGGTGATGCGGTCAATGTCGATTTGTTTTTAACAGATAAAGATGACGAATTGCTTTTTGACGTTGACGATGAATCAGACGATGATGATTTTACACGCGATTTGCCGCTAAATATGTCGGATGATGAGGTGCAAGGTTTATTGTTCGCCTATGAAGCGCAGGGGCTTGAATATGACGCATGGCTCAAGGTAGGGCAAGCATTACATCATCAATATCAAGGTAGTGATGTTGGTTTTGATTTGTGGGTGTCATGGTCGGCATTAAGTAGCAAAC
>NZ_CALETI010000494.1 GCF_937920075.1 uncultured Agitococcus sp. | reverse complement strand
AATACCATTAGCCGCTATTTCTTCTTCAACAAGCATGGCAATGGTTTTTCCTTGGGCAACTTGTTGTTTGGCACGCAAAAAGAAATCCACAGAACGCTTTAAAGGGCGACCACCAAACAATGTTGCTTCTGAGGTAATTAAACCTGCCGCCATTGACAGAGAGGCAGTAGAGCGTACCGATCCTGCCAAAGCCGCCGTATTATTCGGCCAAATACTGGCATCAGGATAACCTGTTGATGACCACAAATAATCTAATAAGGCTAATTCATTAGGTGCAAAAATTCGGCCTGTAATGGCATACAAGTGCACTGCAAACCATGAGTGTTTATTGGCTAAATCATGATGTAAATCTAAGCCCCTTAATACCACACGGTCAGACAAAAAAGCCTTACCCATATCGGTATTTAGTTTATTTTCAGCCGCTAATAAATCTTCTAGACTCATGATACTGCTCCTTGTTGTCCACAATCATTATTTAATTGAATATGCTCGCCAAAAAAGGGAAACTTACGCCAACCTTGTTGTTGTTGCTCTAATGCAAATACTGCAGCTGATGGTAAACGTAATATTAAAAATAACATTTCAGCTTGATATTCTGTAAATCCTAAATCAAAAAATGCAGCTGCCATAACCCCCGTCATTGATAGCGACGCATTTACGGTTTGTTCTAGGTGTTGACGCTGCTGCGCTAACCATGTGAGTGCTTGGCCTGCGCTTAATGGTGCTAATAATGCCAACGCCTGTAAAACCGTTGTCTGGCATTGAGGCGCATGAGGGTCAAAACCAATGGGATGTTCGATATCTAACCAAATATCTGTAACATGATGAACTGATTTTGGGTTCTGATAAGCCAATAAGTGTTGTTGCCATAACTCTGGATCAAAACCACAACGCTGCCAAAGCTGAACAGCTAAATTAACCTCATGACTACCGCCATATTGCCCCGCACCAACTGCTAAAGCCGCCATTAAAGTGGCTGCATGAGTTGCACCACTGACACCACTATTCATTGCAGCTCGAACACTCGCATCACGCATACTGGTATAGCTTAAAATAATAGCCATTTTCTCAAGTAATTGTGCTTGTTGAGGTGTGGGTCGTTCGCCTTTCACTAATAAATACAAGGACTCAACCCATGTGGCATGAGGTACAATTTGGTTATAGACATCATAACCATGACAATAACTGGTCTTAGCTGCAAAAGGATTATTTGTTTCTGGTTCTTCTTGCCAAATATTCGTCTGATACACTAAACGTGACTG
>NZ_CALETI010000493.1 GCF_937920075.1 uncultured Agitococcus sp. | reverse complement strand
ATTCATGGAAAAACCTCATCGGCCTTGGTATTAGTTCTAAGTAAAGTGCGCAGCCCATCGATGAAGTTTGGTTCACTCTCAGTCAGAAAAGGACAAGGTTCAAGAATCTGTTGGAGATGAGTTTTCAAGCTTGCCTCAGTTTGCTTGAACTTAGCTTCAGAGCGACAAATGATAGCGAAGTGATTAAGCCTATTTTAACGATAAATACCGCTAATTATGATGAATTAAAACAAGGTTTTATTAGTATTAAACAAGCTGACAGCTCTATAAAAACGGATAGATTAGTTAAACAAGTGTATTTCCCTGTCGTAGAAAATTACCACTTATTATCTATTCTTACGCCATCAGGATTACTCACAAAAATCAAAACTACGATAGATAAAATGCGGTTTTCTGATGAATCCAAAGAGGCCAAAGCACAACGTAAAGACAACAAATATCACCCTACAGGCTTTGATGATTTATTAGATTTAAGCGTCACTGCCTATGGCGGCACTCAACCCCAAAATATCAGTGTTTTAAATAGTCAAAATGCAGGGCGCGCTTACTTACTCCCAAGCACACCACCTACCCTACAAAAACGCGATATACGCCTACCCACTTACGACTTCTTTAAAAATAGCTTATGGCGTGGACAATTTAAAGACAACTTTGATGCGCTGCATAAACTGATGATTTTGGACATTAACAATATCAATATACGCGAGGCAATTAATAGGCGTATTAAATTTGTGATTGACCAAATACTAGAAAAAGCCTTTGTCATTAGAGCAAGTAATATAGGTTGGTCAGAAACAGAACACTACAAACAACTACCTTTAGCCCAACGTATTTGGCTTGATGACATTCACTTAGAACAACGCACCAACCAAGAGCTTTGGCTAGAGGCGGTCAGTCGCTCATTTGCTGGTTGGATTGTGCATAGTTATGAAGCTAGTCAAAAAAATAATGGTGCAATCATACTAAGCTCAACAGAATCAAACCATATTCGCCAGTTTGTTGAAGAAGCGATTAGCCAAGACAAGGAGTTTTTTTAATGCGCCGTTTTTTACTCATTCCACATATCAAAATCCATAATGCCAACGCGATGAGTAGCCCTTATACCATTGGTTTTCCTGCGATGACAGCTTGGTTAGGTGCAGTTCATGCGCTACAACGTCACGCTCAACAACAAGGCTTTAGTGATGTCAATTTTTTGAAAGTGGGTGTTAGCTGTCATGCCTTTGATTTGCAAGTTTATAAAGGGCGTGGTGATTTTATTAGCTCAATTATTGGCACATCCAACCCTTTAGATAAAGACGGTAATCGCCCTGCTTTTATTGAAGAAGCGCGTTGTCATTTAACGGTATCTTTGTTGATTGAATATGACGGCGTACGCAAGGTAAAACTCAACGATTTTATTGCGCTAATCAATCAAAGCTTACCGCGTTTTAAAATGGCAAGTGGTGACATTCTCTCTGTTAAACCTATCGAAGAATTGTACTTAAACGAAGATGAACCAAGCGAATTAAGAAAAATCACCAACAAACTTATGCTGGGTCACGTTTTAATTGAACGCCGCGACTTAATGATTAAGTCAATGAATAGTGGAAAAAAAGATGCCCTAGACGCTCTACTTGACCACTTAAAACTCATGCACCGTGTCAAACAAGACAATGATGGTAATGTGACTTGGACAACGCAACGCCTAGAAAAAGGATGGCTTGTGCCAATTGCCGTTGGTTTTCAAGGCATATCTGACTTAGCGATTGCTCAAAATCAACGTGACAGCACTACCCCTCATCGTTTTGCCGAAAGTGTTTTAACACTAGGCGAATTTGTTATGCCTTACCGTATTCACGATATAGACCAAATGCTTTGGCAATACCACGTTGACCAAAGTCAAAACTTATACCTTTGTCAAACCAACACACAAACAGCCTAAGGAGATTTATCATGGCTAAAGTAGAAAAAATGATTGCCACCGTTCTTGCCTTTGAAAAAAAATTAGTTCCATCAGATGGTTATTTATATGGCACAACATGGGAAAAACGTTATCAAACAACAACTCCACTTAAACTGATTGAAAAGTCGGTACGTGGGACTATTTCTAACCGTCTAAAAGATGCGATTAAAAATGACCCTCTTAAACTCAATGCCGAAGTTGAAAAGCCCAATCTACAAAAAGTAGATGCTTGTGCATTAGGTGAACATCACGACACACTCAAATTACACTTTACCTTGAAAGTATTAGGTGGAGTCGAAAAGCCTTCTGCCTGTAACAACGAAGCCTTTAATCAAGCCTATGCTACTGCTGCCAACAGTTATGTTGAACACGAAGGCTTTACTGAACTGGCTAAGCGTTATGCCATTAATCTTGCTAACGGTCGTTATTTGTGGCGTAACCGTGTGGGTGCAGAAAAAGTAGAGGTTGTAATTACGGCTGGCAGTGATACATGGACATTTAATGCACATGATTTTAGCTTAAAAAACTTTGATAGCAGTCATGCAAATGTGTTGGCTCTTGCCAGCAAAATTGCAGACGCATTAAGTGGCAAAATACCCTACTTGCTACTCAATATTGAGGCTTATGCCTTAGTAGGGTCAGCACAAGAAGTCTATCCTAGTGAGGAATTAGTACTGGATAAAGGCAAAGGCGACAAAAGCAAAATTTTATATTCTGTTAATGATGTTGCGGCAATGCACTCACAAAAAATCGGCAATGCCTTACGCACTATTGATACTTGGTATCCTGA
>NZ_CALETI010000492.1 GCF_937920075.1 uncultured Agitococcus sp. | reverse complement strand
AAAAAAGAAGTATGAAAAGCTAGAGACATTAGGGGTAGGAATGATTCATCGTAAAGATGATGTTGCCTGTGAAAATGCAATCCATGCAGTCAGTTATTTGGCGGATTATGAAAAAGAAGATCAGTATTTGCGCATGAAGCCCAAAGGCAGGCGGACATTTGGGACTGGGTTGAATGGATAGGGGTAATTACCACATAGCTACACTAGTCTTGTCTTTTGTTAACTTGGATAATAGGTGTTTCCTAATCATGCGCTAAAAAGCCAAGACGCTGAGGTTTAGTCAGTCATCAAGCTGTTCTTCTTGCGCTTGGCGATTTTGAGATATGTTTGAGTTTTGAACACTCTCATTTTTACGATTATTGCGTTATGGTATAAAAACAATAATTTTAAAAACTAAGGATTAGCGATGAATACGCCACAATCAACACCTATCCCTCAACAAGCATTCGATTGGTATGATGAATATGCACATGGCTTAATTGACCGACGTACTTTTATGAGAAAGCTCGGAGGATTAGCGGCACTTGGCTTTTCTATGAATGTATTAACATCCGCTTTATTACCTAATTATGCCTTTGCAGAACAAGTATCGTTTAATGATGATGCCATAAAAGCAAGCTACACAACGTTTGGTTCACCTGATGGGCATGGCAAAGGCCGAGGTTATCTTGTTGTACCTAAAGACCTAAACGCGAAACGTCCTGTGGTATTAGTGATACACGAAAATCGTGGCTTAAATCCTTATATTGAAGATGTGGCAAGACGACTTGCTAAAGTGGGGTTTATAGCCTTTGCGCCTGATGCGTTATTTCCTTTAGGGGGCTATCCAGGTAACGATGATGAAGGACGTGCCATGCAAAAAACGCTGGATGAAGCCAAAATTCGACATGATTTTGTTGCTGCTGCACGCTTTTTAAAGTCTCATCCTAACAGTAATGGCAAGTTGGGTGCCGTGGGTTTTTGTTTTGGGGGTTATATTGTCAATTATTTAGCGGCAGTTGATGCAAACCTTCTGAGTGCTGGTGTGCCGTTTTATGGGACTCCTGCAAGCGCAGACTTACGAAAAAATATTAAAGCTCCGCTGATGATTCATCTCGCTGAACAGGATAAACGCGTTAACGACACATGGCCTGAGTATGAGCAAGACTTAAAAACCAATAAGGTCGAATATACAATGCACATGTATAAAGATGCTCAACATGGTTTTCATAATGACTCTACCGCTCGATATGACAAAGAAAACGCAGAGCTTGCATGGCAACGCACGATTGAATTTTTTAATAAAAAATTAGTGGATGAATATCAACCAAACTCCCCCATACAAACAAAGCCTGAATCCGATTAGGTTAATAATGATATTAAGACAGCTATATCTGAGCATCTGCCATTTGATAATGATGCTTGCGCCGAACCTGTTCTAATTTTCCAACATAAGCCACAGCATCGACTTTCGATTCAAAGACCGCCACTTTACGGCGGTAGCGTTTAGTTCCCATACGACCCCATTCTGCCGAAACAACATAGTCATTAAACAAGTCTTGTGCTAAAGAAATTGCATAAAACCGAAAGCAGTTTGTCGAATCATCTACTTTAGTCCACGTAGAACGCATGGCGATACTCATCTGTACAAGAAGTAACCTGTATAACAGTAGAGTATCGTCGTTGAATCGTCTAGTTGGATTACAAATGACACGACACAAAATGTCGTGTTTGCATAGCTAGAGGAATTTTTATTTTAATCGCTATTAAGCGGACTCTTTGTCCACATTTTTAAACGGCAAAGCCTGAGTCATTTCATCACGATAACGCTGAATAGCTACCGATTCTTCGACTAAAAAACGTTTAACCGCCTGTCTAAAACCAGTATGCTCAAGCCAATGTACCGAGTAGGTCAGGGTAGGTCTAAAACCACGCGGTACTTTATGCTCGCCTTGTGCGCCAGAGTCAAAGCGTTGAATACCCTGTTCGATACAATACTCAATGCCTTGATAATAACAAGTCTCAAAATGCAAAAATTCTATCTCACGAATGCAGCCCCAATAACGGCCATACAAGGTATCTTGGCCTAAAAAATATAATGCGCCTGCAATCGCTTCATTGCCCTCAAACGCCACAACTAACAACAAACTATCGCGCATAGTGTGATAAATACGCTCAAAAAAGTTAGGGGTTAAATAACCATGATGACGGTTATATTTGAGATTGGTTAATTGATAAAAAGCTTGAAAACGTTGCCAAAGTCTTGGGGTAATGGCATCACCTGTCAGTCGTTTAAACTCA
>NZ_CALETI010000491.1 GCF_937920075.1 uncultured Agitococcus sp. | reverse complement strand
TGGTGATGAAGCTAGAACAACAAAAGAGGTGGTATATTGTAGCGGTTTATCATGACTTTGGGTAAAATCGCCGCCGTTTTCTCCTCGTAGTTAAATGGATATAACGGCCCCCTCCTAAGGGGCAATTACAGGTTCAATTCCTGTCGAGGGGACGATTTCTTAAAAGTTAATAAATAATCAGTATTATTGTTGAGTGCAAAAGCTATTTGTGTAGCGGCATCAGGCGATAAATCTGGATATTCTTCTTGCAAAAAATCCGTTAAATCTTCACATGACCAGTTATCTAACGAGCTAATGTAGTCAGGATAGATTATTTGCCATTCTTGCCAAGATAAATGACGTTTGGATAAGCACATACCCTGTTGTCGATAAATTAGCGATAAGTAACTCATAAAATAATTCTTCAGTTAGACAATTTGTTAGAGCATTGCAAGTAATTAATGATTATCATTAAAACAAATTTTATATTTATTAGGGAATCAAATTAAGTCGATTGCTTTAGGCTTATTTGAGCAAAATTTAGCGATTGCTAAAGTGTCAGGCATATTAATGCGTAATGAACTAGATCAAGCCAAAAAATGGGTATTTGACCATATTCAACAATATGGCAAAATTGCTGCATTAATTGTCATTGAGCCAGAATTCCAAGGTTTACAAGAGTTAGTTGAATGGCAAGATATAGAGCATGATGAATATATTCAACAACATACAAAAGCATTAGCGATTGTCGGTTCAGAGCAATGGTCAGAAGATGCTATTCTATTTTTATTAGGCGGTTTGTTACCATTCCCAATAAAGTACTTTCAACCTAAAGAGCAGCCTCTAGCTGAAGCTTGGTTATTAAGCCATTAACAAATAAAAAGGGCGACCTAAGGTCGCCCTTGGACATCAACCACGAAATACTTAGGCGGCTGGTGTTTCGTTGCTGCTAGTGGTTGCAGCGGCTTCAGCAGCAGGAGCGTCTGTTGTAGCTGGTGTTGCATCAGCAACTGGAGCTTTTTTAACAGGAGCTTTGCGTGTTGCAGGACGTTTAGGTGCAGCAGGTGTTGCAGCTTCTGTAGTTGCTTTTTTAGCAGGAGCTTTACGAGCTGCAGCGCGTTTTACAGGAGCGGTTGCTTTTTCAACAGCTTCAGCAACTTGAGCAGCATCTTTTTTCACTTCTTGAGCAAGATTAGCCGCTTCTTTTTCGACAGCAGCAACAGCTTGAGTGGCTTCTTTTTTCACTTCTTCAACTAAAGCAACAGCAGCTTCTTTGCCTTTAGCTAATTTAGTTTGAACATAAGAACGTAATTCGCTGGTTTGGAAAATACTTTTAGCTTTTTCGTAGTCTTTTTTCGCAGCTTCTAAAGCAGCTTCAGCATGACTTTGAGCGTCTTCTAACAATTTTTTAGCTTCTACATCGCCGTTTTTAATGACTTGAGCCAATTTAGCTAAAATGTCTTTGTAGCTAGCTTCGGCTTTTTCAACTAATTTGCGAGCAGATTCAATATATTTTTCAGCTTCTTTTTGCGCTTTTTTGGCTAACTTCTGTAATTGTTCGCTAGTATCAACAACTAATTGTTCAGTTTTGGCGGCTTTTTTCTTGCTTGGCATGGTGGTGCTCCTAGAAAATCAAAAGAGGTAAGGGCTTATTAGCAAAATTAACTCAAAATAGTGACAGATAGAATAAAAATTGTCTAACAAAAATACAATTTATTGGTTGGATGACTGTTTTTTTATTTTTTTAAATAATAATAATAAGAAATTTAGTTTAAAACACCAAAATTACTATTTTACTAAGTAAATTAGCCAAAAATAATAGCGGCTTGTCTAGCATAAAAACATAACACATCTTATGCTTAGCGGCTTAATAATATTTTTTAGTTAGAGAGTCAGATTTGCGCATATTACCGAATGCTTGTGTTTAACAAAGTCAAAACAAGCGGGTCTTGTACACTAAAGGCGATGGCCGCGTAAATTCTAAGATGATAAAAACAACTGAGATTGGAGTATATATGAAACGTTTAGTTTTGGCAGCCGCATTATCAATGACAACGATCGCGTGGGCTGCTGAGCCTGTAGCAGCGACACCTGCAACAACGGTGTTTGCTAATGAAGATGCAAAAGTTGCTTATAGTTTAGGGTATATTTTTGGCAAAAATAATGCCACTGCTATTGAGAATTTGGATATTGAAAAATTTGTTGCAGGATTTAAAGAAGGATATGCAGGTAAGCAAGGTGCTTTATCTGAAGAGGAAATTAAAAAGATTTTAACAGATTATAAAGAGCGTCGTGTTGCG
>NZ_CALETI010000490.1 GCF_937920075.1 uncultured Agitococcus sp. | reverse complement strand
GCCATAAAACCGGCGCATTA
This sequence comes from uncultured Agitococcus sp., assembly GCF_937920075.1. Taxonomy (GTDB): domain Bacteria; phylum Pseudomonadota; class Gammaproteobacteria; order Pseudomonadales; family Moraxellaceae; genus Agitococcus. Next base: position 4,935 of record NZ_CALETI010000490.1, on the reverse strand, counting down.
ATCAAAGCAAGTGTATTAATGGGGGCTATTGCCGCAGGTTGTACCGATACAAAAACACTAACCGCCTTAGAAACTTATGCCAGCAAACTTGGTTTGGCTTTTCAAGTACATGATGATGTTTTAGACGTGATTGGTGACACACAAAAACTGGGCAAACAAGCAGGTGCAGATGCCGAGCATGCCAAAGCCACTTACCCTGCTTTATTGGGCTTAAACCAAGCCCAACAATTAGCGAGTCAATTACACGACGAAGCTATTGCAGCAATTAAACCTTTAGGCTGCAAGGCCAATGCACTTGTTTGGTTAGCTGATTTTTTGGTTGATAGAGATCATTAAGACTTGTCATTTAGTACAGCAATAAACAATACCCAATATAGACTAAAACGCTATAATTAACCCAAGTCCCAAATTTGATTAATAAAGCTATGATGTTTTATGAAATTCCCCTCAATCGTCCCAATACGCCTTTATTGGACTCCGTGCCTTATCCCAGCGATTTACGCAAACTCTCCCTATCCAGTTTGCCACAGCTAGCGGATGAATTACGTGCCTATTTATTGTGGTGTACGGGTCAAACGGGTGGTCATTTTGGTGCAGGTTTAGGGGTGATCGAACTCACCATTGCCTTACATTATGTTTATGACACACCGTTTGATCGTTTGTTATGGGATGTGGGTCATCAAGCTTATCCACACAAAATTTTAACTGGCCGCAAAGAACAAATGCTATCTATGCGCCAAAAAGATGGTTTAGCCGCCTTTCCTAATCGCGCAGAATCAGAATATGACACCTTTGGTGTTGGTCACTCTTCAACCTCTATTTCTGCCGCGTTAGGCATGTCTTTGGCTGCACGCCAACAAAACTCAGGTCGAAAGGTTGCCGCCATTATTGGCGATGGCGCAATGACCGCAGGCATGGCCTTTGAAGCGCTAAACGATGCCGCCCATAACAAAGCAGATATGTTAGTCATTTTGAATGACAATCAGATGTCAATTTCTCATAATGTCGGTGGTTTATCGAATTATTTAGCACGCATTTGGTCAAGCAAACAATATATTGCCTTGCGCGAAGAAGGCAAAAAAGTCTTAGCAACGATGCCAACCGCATGGAATTTTGCTCGTCGTACCGAAGAAAGTGTCAAACACATGACTGCCTCAACAGGCACATTATTTGAGGCAATTGGTTTTAACACAGTTGGCCCAATTGATGGTCATGATGTCATTGAATTAGTTCGGGTATTACGCAATTTACGCAAAGCCAAAGGCCCTCAGTTATTACATTTATATACCACCAAAGGTAAAGGTTTTGCCCCTGCCGAAGCTGACCCAATTGGTTATCATGCCATTACCAAGATTGCACCAGCCAGTGAACGCAGCACCAGCCCTAGCTCCAAAAAACCTAAATACTCCGATGTTTTTGGCCAATGGTTGTGTGATATGGCCGCACAAGACTCTCGTTTAGTGGGTATTACCCCTGCTATGTGCGAAGGCTCGGGCATGGTTAATTTTGCCAAACAATACCCTGATCGTTTTTATGACGTAGCGATTGCTGAACAACATGCCGTTACCCTTGCTGCTGGTATGGCTTGTGAAGGTTTAAAGCCTGTGGTTGCCATTTACTCAACCTTTTTACAACGTGGCTATGATCAACTAGTTCACGATGTTGCCTTGCAAAATTTAGACGTTACCTTTGGTATTGATCGTGCTGGTTTAGTGGGTGAAGACGGGCCAACTCATGCAGGCGCTTATGATTATGCCTATATGCGCACCATTCCCAATATTGTCATTTGTGCTCCTGCTGATGAAAATGAATGTCGCCAATTATTGTACACCGCTTACCAACATCAAGGCTGTGCGGCGGTACGTTATCCACGCGGAACTGGCACAGGCGTTCATATCGACACACAAATGACCGCTATCCCTATTGGTAAAGGCGAAATTAAACGTCTTGGCCAAAAAGTAGCCATTTTAGCTTTTGGCAGTATGTTAAGCCCGAGCCTACAAGCCGCCGAACAACTTAACTGCACAGTCGCTAATATGCGTTTTGTAAAGCCATTGGATGAACAACTGATTCGTCAACTTGCGCAAGAACATAGCTTATTGGTGACGGTTGAAGAACATGCGATTATGGGTGGTGCAGGCAGTGCCGTAAATGAATTTATTTTTGCCCAAAACTTGGGAGTGTCAGTACTAAACTTGGGCATTCCTGATGCATTTATCGAACATGCAAGCCACAGCGACATGTTAAAAGCCTGTGGATTAGATGCTCAAGGCATCATCAACACCATCAAACAACGTATAACAGTATAAAAATCACTCACTTTTGTTAATTAGGGCAGATTATTCTGCCCTTTTTTGTCTACTGAGTAGCATTTTCTTTATTTCATAACACTAAATCTCTATTTACGGTGCATTTTTTGCAGAATACCCCTTGTCATGTTCATTATTGTTAGGGGGATATTATGTTTAATCCATTTGCGAAAGGAGTGACTCTATTATTAGCTTTAGCCTTGAGTTTACCAACTTGGGCATTAAGCAACGCTGAAGCAGTCAATATGTCGGGTTTACAAAGAATGCTTAGCCAACGGATTGCCAAAAGTTATTTAATGCTGGGGCAACGAGTAAGCGTCCAAGAAGCCACCAAACAACGTGAAACAAGTATTGCTCTATTTGAATCTAATTTAAAAGAATTAAAAGCCTATGCGCCTACGCCTGAAATGAATGAAGGTTTAAAAAAGGTCGAAACTGTTTGGATGGGCTACAAGAAACGTGTTTTGCAAACACCAAGTCGCGAAGAAGCCTTAACTGTTATTCGTCAAAGTGATGAAGTGTTAAAACTCAGTGAATCGGTTGTCAAAATGGTTCAAGAATACAGCAAAGTTTCTAGTGCGCGGTTGGTGAATATTTCAGGGCGTCAACGGATGCTAAGTCAACGCATTGCTAAATTATACTTAACCAAAAGTTGGGGCTTAACGTATGAAGGTTTAGATCAAGACTTAACCACGGCAATTAATGATTATGAAAATGCCTTAGCCGAATTAACTGCTAGCCCGCTTAATACCGATGAAATCAAACAAGGTTTAGGTAAAGTACAAGGTATTTGGAAATTTTCAAAATCGGGGTTTGCTTTATCTAATGAAAATCTTTATGTGCCAACAGCAATTGCTAATACAACTGAAAATTTACTCAAACATATGCAAGCGATTACCAAACAATATGAAGTTCAAATGCAAATTGCTGCCAATAAAAGTAGTAATAATAGTAACAACAATAGCAGCAATAAAACCTAAGTCATCACTGACATAAACAAGGATGTTTTAATCACAAAACTCTTTTTTAACCACACAGAGAGGCAATACAATACTCACAAAAGCAATAGCGTTAATTACCGCATTAATCCACAAACCAAATAAGCTTGAATAAATACTATCGTAAGCAGCCCAAACAACACATGCGAGAATCATCAACCACCAAACACCTTTGTTGGGTTGACTAAACGCATAAGTGACGATACCAAAAAACAGAACGCCCCAACTCGCCACTGTTGGCCCAAATAAACCAATCATAAACTGCAAAAACAATAAATCTTGTTGATGATTTAGCGCAAAAGTATCGGCCATTAACCGAAAATAGGGTTGCACCAAATCTATATGAACAATGATAGGCAACAACAACCCCATAATAATATGAACTATGGCCACAAACTGTAACCAACGTTTAACAACTAACATACTGACACCTTATCGTCATTTCAGCTAAATTTATCGGAAGGCAATAGCCAATTTAATATATAAAATTATAATAACAATGTGATAACTATCACAAAAAATCCAGCAATTTCGTGAGACATATTAGTGACCACTATTAAACAAATTCGTATGACACAAATCGCAAGCCTAATTGGATTAGCTATTATCATTATCATCGGATTGACATTTGTTGGAGCGATTCTTGGTCTTTATCATTTACCCACAGAAAAAGGTAATTTTTTAGGTGAAATTTTTTTAGTTGATAGTTTAATTACAGGAAGTCTGTTACTGATTGTCAGACGAGCACGTTGCCCTGTTTGTAAAAATGTTTTTGTTGGCAAAACCGAACCACGCTGGTTTAGCAAAACATGTAAAAACTGTGGCCGTCGTAGTGGTGATACACATTAATATAGGAGCGGATGAAGGGAGCCGAAGCCTTGCCAAAAGCGTTATAAGCTTCTACCATTAAATTACAATTGCTAATTAGAGACTGCTTTTACAGTCTCTAATCGTAGACTCAGCGATTTTACCTTATTTTTTCTTCGCTTTTTTCTCTGTTTTTGCTGCGCCTTCTTCTTTAGTGACTTTGATTAACTCTACATCAAAAACCAAAACTGCATTTGGTGGAATAGAACCAGCACCCATTTCACCATAAGCCAAATCGGAAGGAATGGTAAAACGATATTTACTACCAGCTTTCATTAACTGCAAACCTTCAGTCCAACCAGCAATCACTTGATCTAATCTAAAAGAAGCTGTTTGACCACGCTGAATAGAACTATCAAAAATGGTTCCATCCGTTAATTTACCTTCATAATGGACTTCAACAGTATCTGTTGCTTTAGGTTGAATACCAGTACCTTGAGTTAACACTTCATACTGCAAACCAGATGTTGTAGTGACAACACCCGTTTTTTTGGCATTTTCTGCTAAAAATGCTTTTCCTGCTTCTAAATTTTCATTCATTTTTTTATTTTTTGCTGCGTTTAATTTATCAAACAAACTCATTGAATTATTTTGGGCGAAGATATTACATCTCAACCAATTTATTTTTTTCATCATTTGTTTCAATTTACTTTCACCCCCTCTCCTTTTATTCTAGGAGCTTTAAACTCTAGAGGATTATTTTTCACTTATTTATTATATCACATATTTTGCAGTGCGAGATTTATAGTGCACAATGCAGG
>NZ_CALETI010000489.1 GCF_937920075.1 uncultured Agitococcus sp. | reverse complement strand
GATAAAGGGTTGGATAACTTTGCTTATTCTCCTAGTGTCGTTAATCGTACGGCGCATGCTGCATTGCCTATTGCCGACCCTGCTACTGAATCTCAAAGGGTTATGGATTGGGGGGTGCAAACTGCTACAGGCGCACTAATGAATCCTGCGGCAGGTGCTAAAGGAATGGCATTAAATGCGCTTAAACTTGGTGCGGCTGGCACTGTTGGCGGTGTAGTTGCTGAGAAAACAGGCTCTCCGATTGCAGGTATTGCGGCAAGTATTGCTGCGCCTATGGCGGCAAGTGCAGTTGGTAGTCGTTTGAGTCGTATCCCTCAATCAGTGACGCAAAACGGGCGCGAAAACGTAGCAGGGCGTCAATTATTGAACTCTGTTGCTGACCCACAAAAAGCAATAACAGCATTAGAAAACGCACCACGGCCAACTGTTTCTCGGCCAAAAAATGCAAAAGGTGAATATTTAGAAACTCCAACAGGCGCAACCACTGGCCAAGTGATAGCACAAGCAACTGGCGATACAGGGCTGCTTAAATCTGAAGATGTTATGCGTCAACGTCCCGGTGTTGCCGATGAGATTAACCAACGATATGCGGCAAATGCTGAGGCTAGACGACAACAATTATTAAGAATGATGCGTGACCCTGATTCTGCGCCTAATGTCGTTAAAATGGCGCGTGATGAAATTAACAACCTTGCACAAAAACAAGCACAAATGGCAAATGAGGCGGCACGTCAACAACAAACATCAATGCTTAATTTAGGTACAACAACAAGCGCGGACGATGCGGCTCAACGTTTAATAGCGGTTAGTGACCCGATAGTCGAAGCTAAAAGATTAGACATTAAAAACAAGTTTGATTCTGTCGACCCGTTTGATGAAGTCAAAGCCTTGCGTATGCCTGCGGCTCAAGTCTCAAGAATTATTGACGACGTTTATGCAGGTGAAACAATAGCGGCTGATAGCAAAGTCCGTGAAGTCTTAAATTTGATGAATAAGTTTGCTGCTCAAAACAAAGCGGCTAAAGATATTCCGGAATTAAACGCTATTCGTCCTGAAGTGCCAAAGCTGCCTACCTTTGATCGCACAGTTGTTAATCCACAGTTAGACGATATGCTAACTGCGGTTGCTAAGTATGGCGGTATTAGTCGAGAAGAAGCTGCAAGATTGGGTTTAGACCCTAAGATGTTGAATATGCGCGCTATGGGTGGCCTTGTGCCGTTCCCTGTGCGTGGCGGTACTACTTCAGACGAAATGATTACCAGATTACAGCAAGACGGCTACCCTGTCGATTTGTTGGATGATGCTTTGCGCGGGTATAAGGTTTATGCACCGCAAGGGCATGAGCTAATGGCTGCGCGTGCCGATGCTGAACGTAATCTTGAAATGTTTAACGAACAGTTAAAACTAAATCCCGATATGCTTGGCTCATCGATGACTTACAAGCAAATGCGCGTACTAGAGGAAAAGGCAGGGCGTTTACAGCGTGCTGCTTATCAAAATCCTGAGCTTGCAAAAGATGCGGCGGTGCTGACTCAACTCAAGCACTTGTTTCGTGGTGCTATGGATGACGGTGTCAAGAATGGTAATGTGCCTAAAGATATTTATGATAATTATAAAGCTGCGGTAAAGGCTCATGCTGAGTTTAAACAACAGCATGACCAAGGTGTTGCGGCTGATTTATTAAAGAATGGTTACGAGCGTAGAGGTAAGAATCTTGCTAGTGTGCCAACTAAAATGCTGTCAACTCGTGAGGGGTTGGATTCGTTTAAGAAGGCGTTTGGTAGCGAAGCTGAGGCGCGTCAAGCGTTAAGCGATAGATTGGCGACCACCTTTAGAGAATCTGTTTTAATACCATCAACAGGTGGCACTAAATCAGGTTGGCAAGAGGCTGCTATAAAATGGCAAAATGCTAATAAACTGGCTCTTGATGAGTTTCCAAACTTACGAGCTGCTGTTTCTGATGCAATCCGTAAATCTAAAACAGTGGATGAAATGGCCGCACGATTCAAGGCTGACACTGAAAAAATGCTTAAAAGTGGCGGCCGACTATTTGACAATCAAAAAGACCCTAGCGCGGTTATTGATTCTTTTCTTGCGTCAAAATCACGTCTTGCTGATAGTCAGTTTATTGTGAAAATGGCTAACGATTCGCCACAATTTAAGACTTCTTTGCGCGGTGCGATTGCTGAGAAAGTGTCGGGCATGACTAACGCCCAAATGATAGAATTTATTGAAAACAAGGCTAATCGTGAACTAATCAGGGGGTTATTCGGTGACACCGTTCTCAAAAAGTTTGACCGTGTTTTGATTGATGCAAAACGTGATGCAATAAGTACTGGCGGTACAAACTCTGCCACTTATGGGCGCGGTGCTACTGATAAGATAATGAACCAAAGTGTATGGAAGCTAGACACGGCAGGTGGAACACTAGGGGCGGCTCTTGGTGCGTTACTTGGTGGAGGTGTAATGGGGACAGTAGGGGCGGCGGCTGGCGGTGCATCAACAGCGCATTTAGTTAAAATAATGAACATGAAGCAAAACGCGACAACAGCAAAGGCAATGCTTGACCCCAAATATGGTGCTGAGTTATTAAAAAAACAGCTTGCGCCAACTCCATATAAGGCTAATTCTTTGGGTGCGCTTATTAAGTACACTGCTCCATCAACTATACCATCTCAAGATAAGGGTGAAAAATAATGTCATACTCACTATCACCAAACGTCAAAGCACGTTTTTTTATCACTGGC
>NZ_CALETI010000488.1 GCF_937920075.1 uncultured Agitococcus sp. | reverse complement strand
GATGAATATTACAGAGAGCAACATAACAAGTCTTGCTGAAAATCAAATATTTGTTTTTGGCAGTAATGAAAGTGGGAGGCACGGAAAGGGTGCAGCTAAAACAGCCCTGAAATTGGGAGCAAAGTACGGTCAAGCTGAGGGGTTGCAGGGAAGAACTTATGGCATACCGACAGTTAACGCGAGTATTAGCAAAAGTCTGTCTGTTGAGAAGATAAAAACTTACGTTGATAGATTTTTACTGTTTGCTAAAGAAAGACAAGATTTTCATTTTTTAGTAACTGAAATTGGTTGTGGCTTGGCAGGGCTAACACCTAAACAAATAGCACCACTGTTTAGAGATGCTGTTGAAATGGAAAATATAAGTCTACCATCTAAATTTATTAGAGTTATTAAAGTTGGTTAAATCTAACGATCCGCGTAAGGCGCAAAGCCCCACAACAAAGTAAACAAGTGAGAGTTAGCAACCATAATAAAAAATAACTTCGTAAGCGTTTGGGGCTTTGTCGCACTTGACGCGCAAGTTAGGCCATACCGCGAGTTTGTTTGTTTTCTTTATCTATTTTGGAAACAACTCAATTAAACGCCACTTACTCCGTGTCTTTCTTGGCAGTTGGCTACGGATTCGGTGGCGGCATTTACTCAAAACGCATGAACACTATACAACTAAACGCAAGCAAAAAAAAGAAGCAAGTTTTTGCACTGCAAACCAATATCGCGGCCATGATTAACAAACACGGCTTAAATAAAATTGGCTTTTTAACGCTGACATTTGCGGACAATGTGCAGTGCCACAAAGAAGCAACCAAGCGTTTTAACTCCCTCGCCACCAACGTATTAAAAAATAAATATTTATCATGGATAAGAATAAGTGAGAGGCAACAATCAGGCCGTTGGCATTTTCATTTAGTTGTCGCTTGTCACCATGATATTAGGCGCGGCTTACGTTTTGATGAGTTAAAAATCCGTAACTATAAAAGCGCGAATACGGCACTCCGTGACGAATGGCGATTTTGGCGTAACATGGCTAAAAAATATAACTTTGGTCGAACAGAGCTTTTACCAGTGAGAACAGATAGCCAACGATTAGCCGCCTATTTAGCCAAGTATTTAAGCAAAGGCGAAAGAAAAGCCGAAGATAAAGGGGCGCGGCTTGTGTCGTACTCATCAAAAGTTTTGCGAGTTTGTACGCAAAGTTTTTCATGGTTTAAGGGTGGGCAATCATGGCGTAAAGCGTGTGCTTTGTTTTTTACGTTGTACAAAGTGCCACAAGATAGATATTGGGCTTATAAATACGGTGACGAAATTAGACAAATGTCGTTGCTGCTGTAGGCTAATACGCGCATCAAGGGGATAACGCCCCAAACAATTACGCCATAAATTGCGCTTGTGTTGGGCGTTCCCCCTTATGCGAACACATTAGCCTTTATGCAGGTGCGCTAATTGCAGGCTCACCGATAGAGGGTAATCCGCCAGTAAAATTGCACAAGCCTTTAATAGTAAAAGACGCAATACCGCTACCATTAACACCCCAACTCGCGTTGGTTTTTGCGGCTGTCGTTGGGTCAACCAGTGTATTCTCGTATTTATTCACCGCATAAATTAACTTGGCGATAAAGTTCTCAATTGCGTAATCATCAGTAGATGATGCTAAGGCAATAGCCATTCCCTCAAGTGTTACGTCAACGCCCAAAATGGAATCATCTTGAATGTTTGCAAGTGTTGTCATGGTTTGTACTCCGATTTTGTAGGATTTTTTCTACAACAATGTCCGAAAAATTCTACAGATAATTAAAAAAGAAATGAGGTAAGGTAATCCCTTTGTTTTCTTGCAATTTCGCGGCTCAAAGAGCGCGGAAATTGAAGAAAAAAAGGGATTCAAATAGATAAAAGTTTATAACAAACATACAGCGAGGCACTTGCAAGCGCGAAAAAAACCAAAATTGCCAAGTTATTATTATCGTTGTTGCTCATGGTATACAGGCTTAACTACTTTTAGACGTCCTAAATGACGTCTTATTTTACGTCACTTTTGACGCGTAAACAGATATACGGCAAAAATGACGTATAACCCAGCCTTTTTGGACGCACCAAAAGTTTGACACGAGCCAACTCAAAAAATAATGCACGAAAATATAAACACTGTAAAGTGGTTAGAGAAAATATAAAAACAAACGAAATTGAATCCGAAAAGGTAAGAGTTTTGACGAATATTAAAACGAGAAGCCTAACTA
>NZ_CALETI010000487.1 GCF_937920075.1 uncultured Agitococcus sp. | reverse complement strand
CGCAAGGGGTTGATAAGCTGTCGTGTCACCGCCTTATATCCTCGGCCTAAAGGCAAAAAGGCAGACCTTTGGTCTGCCTTTTTTGGCATCTGATTTAAGTTTTACGCAAGGTACAATGCATAAAACTTATAATCGTTACTTATCAGTTGACTTTACATCAGGCTTTTCAATTTTAGCATGACTGCGTAGATAAGTGACGTAGTCTTGTAAGTCTTGTTGGCCACGAGCATTTGCTAACATAGCAGCAAACTGTTTTTTCTGGTCATCTGTTAATGTTGAAGTACCTGCATCAACCTTACTCACTGCAACAACTGCATAATCTTTGCCTGAAGGAGCTAATGCAGCAGTCCATGTATTGGCTTTAGGTACAGCAAGTCTAAAAGCGACTTTGAGTAAATTAGCGGTAGGCACAGGCGCATTACGAGCACTAGACAAGAAGTCTTGCCATTGTAGCTGATTTGCAGCAGCTAACTCGGCAGCTGATTTACCCGCATTTAATGCCTTAGTCATTTCTTCAGCTTTTTGTTTGGCAATTAATGCTGCTTTATCTAACTGTAAATTGGTTTTAATTTCAGCAGCAACTTCTGTCAATGGCTTAACACGTGCAGGCTCATGCTTGTTTAAGTGAATCCAAACACTATGTTTATTATCTAAAGCTAAAGCCTGAGAGTTTTTGCCATCTTTTAAAATATCATCACTAAATGCTGCCTGAACAATTTTACGATTAGCAGCTAAGCCCTCTCCACCATTCTTAGAGAATAAAGGTGATGTTTGTACCGACATACCATACTGTTTTGCACCTTCGCTCAAATCAGCTGACTCATAAGCTAAAGCATCCATTTTTTCAATGGCTTCAGCATATAGCTCTTCGGCTTTTGCGACTTTAACATCAGCTTCTAATTCAGGACGAATTTCGGCCATTGTAGGAACAGGAGCTTTTTGAATAGCTAGTAACTTAATAATGTGATAACCAAATTGTGTTTTGACTGGCGCAGACACTTCATTCTCTTTTAAAGAATACATGGTTTTTTCAAACTCAGGAACAAAAGCACCTTTACCAACAAAACCTAAATCACCATTAGCAACGGCTGAACCTTCATCTTGAGAATATTGTTTTGCTAAAACACCAAAATCCTCACCTGCCTTAACTTTTTTCTCAATTTCTTGAATTTTTGCTAAGGCATCAGCATCTTTAACTTTATCTGTAATTTTAATCAAAATATGGGCTGCACGACGTTGCTCATTAGACTCTAAAGTTTTGATTTTTTCGGCATAACGAGCCTCAACATCAGCATCTGTTAACAATACTTTGTCTAAAAACAACTCTGAGCCTAAAACCAAATAATCAACGGCAACCTTTTCTTCAGTCGTGTATTTTGTTGTATTGGCTTTGTAATGTTGTTCAACCTCTGCATCAGTCACTTGTACAGTTGCTAAATAATTAGCAGCCGGAAACACAGCAATATGCACATCACGCTTTTGATTATCTAAAGCAGATAATTGATCTAATTGTTTAGATGTTACAAAAGCCGTTTGGTTGATACCACCCGCTAATTGCGAAACAGCCACTTCTTTTTTAGCTTTTTGTGGAAAGTTTAGTGGGTCTTCGCCGATATTACGCAACATTTGCTCATAACGAGCCTGCGAAAATACACCATTTTCTTGAAACGCAGGTGTTTCATGAATCAAGCGATTAATGGTTTCATCATCAATCAAAAAACCAACTTTTTTAGCTTGAGTACTTAATAAGGCTCGATCAACTAAACCTTTTAATACTTCATCACGTAAAACAGTCGTATCAATTAAAGAAGCATCAGGATTTTCGCCCATACCTGCCAAAATACGTTGCTTTTGTTGATCTACACTTTTATCTAACTCAAATTGACTAATTTCATCGCCATTTACTGTCGCCGCAGGTGCTGCTTTACCTCCGACAAAATAGGACTCAATACCCACTAAAGCAAATGGGACTAATAACAAAATTAGCAAGGCTTTACCTAGCCAACCTCGCACCAAATCACGAAAGGCTTGCATCAAATTCACCAAACAGCAAAATCTAAAATAAAACGCGCCCATAAATGGGCGCGCTTGTTATTTGCAAAGCAATAACCACTTAAGCGACAGCGTCTTTTAAGCCTTTACCTGCTTTAAAATCAGGTACTTTGCTTGCTGCAATTTCAATTTCTTGGCCTGTCTTTGGATTACGGCCTTTACGTGCAGCACGCTCTTTGACACTGAATGTTCCAAAGCCAACTAAAGCCACTGAATCTCCTGCTTTTAAAGCATTCGTCACAGCATTAGTAAAACCATCTAAAGCACGAGCAGCATCTGCTTTAGTTAATTGTGCGGAAGCGGCAATTGCGTCAATTAATTCGGACTTGTTCATTTTTTCCCCTTAGTTATTGTCTAACTCACGATGCTATTAAAATACGGCGATAGCCCGCACTGTATCACATTAGCTGGTTTATTTGTAAGGTGGCGATTTATACCAATGCTCATAGGCGGTGGTCAAGGATAACATAGTAGGACTATTGTATTTAATCGCTAAAAAACAATTTTTGTGTTTCACTTAGCAAATTATTTGCGGTAATTTAGTATTGTAAATCGTTACTCGCCTATTTTTGGAAGATGAAAATGCTCTCCGACAAGCTCAAAAACTGGTTACTTCCCTCCGAACTCAAAGCAGCAATCGACAATGCTCCCAAGCCTGTAGGCTCTTTTGATTATGACCGTTGGGGCTATCATCGTGAAACCGCATATAAGGCTGCTGCGTCTGTTCGCTTTTTATATGATCATTACTTTAAAGTTAAAGCTTATGGCCAAGAGCATATTCCTGCTCAAGGTCGAGTTTTGATTGTGGCCAACCATTCAGGTTATTTACCTTTAGATGGCGCATTACTTGGATATAGCTTATTAACAAACCCTTATGCGCCTCGTGTACCACGAGCCATGATGGAGCGTCTTTTCACTGATGTCCCTTATGTTGGCAATTTATTAAACCAAATTGGAGCAGTAACAGGCGAACGTCAAAACTGTATTGATATGCTCAATCAAGAGGAAGCTATTCTCGTATTTCCTGAAGGTATTCGTGGTACCAGTAAAGGTTTTGCTCGTCGTTATCAACTGCAACGTTTTGGTAATGGTTTTATGGATATTGCCATTGAAACCAATACGCCTATTATCCCAGTTGGCATTGTTGGTTGTGAAGAAGCCTTACCGATGTTTGGGAATGCCGAAGGTCTAGCTAAAAAATTTGGCGTACCTTATTTTCCAATTACCTTACCATTGCCTCTACCTGTGCAAGTTAGCTTAAATTTTGGTGAACCTATGTATTTTAATGGGCCAATTCACTGTGAAGACGATTTAGAAGCAAAGGTGAATATTGTTAAGGCCAAAATTCGTCAACTTATTGCAGATGCGCAACATAAACACGGAACAGGATCAGTATAAAAATGACACAAAACACCCAACTTCCCTGTATTTTAATTACGGGTGCAGCAGGCGCACTCGCACAACAAGTGATTCATCGTTTGCAAGGTAAATACCGTTTAGTGGTCTGCGATAGTCGTCGTGAAGTCAGTATGCCTGAGGATATTCCTAGCTATAGACTTGGTTTTACTAAAAGACGCTTTGAAGACTTGTTTAAAGAGTATAATTTTGACGGCATCATTCATTTGGGACGTATAGGGTCTAATGAAAACAATCGTGAAGGACGTTATGCCGCCAATGTCATTGGTAGTCAACGTTTGTTAGACTTAGCTCTAAAATATGGTGTTAAACAAACATTGATATTATCGACCTATTTTGTCTATGGCGCTCATCCCTACAACCCCGCTTATTTAGCTGAGAGTGCACCGCTCAAAGCCGCTGGTATTACAATGGATTTGGTTGATTCTGTTGAATTAGAAAACTTATCCAATATTTATTTATGGAAATATCCAGAACTGAATATTACGATTTTACGCCCATGTAATATCGTAGGGCCTGGTGTTAACAACACGCTAAGTCAACTGTTAATGCAAAAACGTGTGCCTGTGTTAATGGGATATTCACCCATGATGCAGTTTATCCATTTAGAAGATATGGCCGATGCTATTGTCATTGCTTTTGATAAAAATCATGCAGGCATCTACAACGTTGCACCTGATGACTGTGTGCCTTATCAAGTAGCTGTTAAACATTGTGGCTGCAAAACATTGCCCATTCCGTCTTTACCAGCAAGTATGCCCTTATTATTAGCCAAGATTCGTCAAAAAGACTTATTGCCGCCACATCTACTTGATTACTTCAAATATGCAGCAACTATAGATGGCTC
>NZ_CALETI010000486.1 GCF_937920075.1 uncultured Agitococcus sp. | reverse complement strand
GATAAATCTGACCGCCTAAAGGCGGTGGCTTTAACCCTGAATACGGACTAGTAAATTTTAAAGGACTACTCATCAATGATGACCGAAGACCAATTAGAACAAGAGTATCTCGTGTCAAGCTATATTACATTAAGGTATCATTTTTGATGATAGAATCTAAGATTATTTAACCTGTTAAGGGCTTAAAAATGAATATTGCACAAACACTTCAAACACATATTTTGGCTTTACCAACCAGTTTTCAGGCGGAAGTTTTGGATTTTGTTGAGTATTTAGAAAAAAAATATGGCGTAGGATTAGTTGCTAAAGCCAACGATAATGAGCAAACAGAAGCTTTTATAGCGCGTATGACGCATAGCTTGGGTGATGATTTTCCTGATGATATTAGTGATGTGGACTTAGGTGAAGATAGTGTAAAGGACTTGTTGTAATGAATGGATATTTGTTAGATACCAATGCGTGTATTGCTATATTAAAAGGCAATCCTACGATCTTGGCTAATATTCGCCGAGTAGGAGTACGCCAATTATATTTATGTGCACCTGTTAAAGCGGAGTTATGGTTTGGAGCGTGTAAAAGTGCTAAAACAGTTGAGAATAAACAAAAATTAGAGACTTTTTTTGCAGAATTACCCAGTTTAGCTTTTGATGATAAAGTGATTAAAACACAGGCTGAGGTACGTATGGCCTTGTTTGCTAAAGGAACACCAATTGGCCCATATGATATGCAAATAGCAGCTATTGCCTTGAGTTATGGTTTAATAGTAGTGACAGATAATGTGCGCGAGTTTGAACGTGTACCTGATTTGCTGATATAAGATTGGTTGGTTTAGCGATAATAAACATATAAAAAAGGACTACTCTCAATGATGACCGAAGACCAATTAGAACAAGAAATGTTAGGCTATTTAGCAGACATCGGTTATCAGTGTATTAATGGTTTAGACATCGCTCCAGACAGCTCACAACCCGAACGCAGCAACTACCAACAAGTTATATTAACCGAACGCTTACGCCAAGCTATCCATCGGCTTAATCCACAAATTCCTGCTTCTGCCCGTGAACAAGCCCTAAGCCAAGTGCTAAATTTGGATAGCCCCATACAATTGGTGGCTAATCGCCGTTTTCATCATTATTTAGTCAATGGTGTGGCGGTTGAATATCAAAAAGACGGTGAAACGCGTGGTGATTTTGTCCGTTTAGCCGACTTTGAAAATCAAAAAAATGACTGGTTAGCGGTCAACCAATTTACCATTAAAGGCGCAAAACATACGCGCCGTCCTGATGTGATATTGTTTTTAAATGGCTTACCACTGGTAGTCATAGAATTAAAAAATCCTGCCGATGAAAATACCGATATTTGGAAAGCCTACGAGCAACTACAAACCTACAAAGAGCAAATCAGCGATTTATTTCAATACAACGAAATTTTAGTGATTAGTGACGGCACAGAAGCACGAATGGGGTCGTTATCGAGCAATGCTGAACGCTTTTTGGCATGGCGTACCATAGACGGCAACACCTTAGACCCACTTGGCCAATTTAACGAACTAGAAACGCTAACACGCGGTATTTTAACGCCAGATTTATTGCTGGATTATTTGCGCTTTTTTGTGTTGTTTGAAGATGACGGCCAACTGATTAAAAAAATTGCAGGGTATCATCAATTTCATGCGGTTCGCTCTGCCATTAATCAAGTGATTGCAGCTTCACAACCACAAGGTAATCAAAAGGGCGGGGTGGTTTGGCATACGCAAGGTAGCGGAAAAAGTATTACCATGACCTGTTTTGCGGCACGAGTGATGCGCGAAACAGCCATGCACAACCCAACGATTGTGGTCATAACCGACCGTAACGACTTAGATGGTCAGTTATTTGGTGTGTTTTCATTAGCACAAGATATTTTGCGCGAACAACCTGTGCAAGCCGAATCACGCCAAGATTTGCGTGACAAACTATCATCACGGCCTGCGGGCGGTATTGTCTTTGCCACCATTCAAAAGTTTATGCTCGCCGATGAAGAAACAGTATTTCCTGTCTTGTCAGATCGTCACAACATTGTGGTTATTGCTGATGAAGCGCATCGCACCCAATATGGTTTTAATGCCAAACTCAAAGTCAAACGCACTCGCCCAACAACTGCGGCTAATGATGCTTACACCGATACAGAATTAAAATCTTTAATGGCGGCAGAGCCACAAGCTGAATATCAAGCCAGTTATCAAGTGGGTTATGCCCAACATCTGCGTGATGCCTTGCCGAATGCCACTTTTGTTGCCTTTACAGGTACGCCTGTCTCTAGCGAAGACCGTGACACTCGCGCGGTATTTGGTGATTACATTCATATCTACGATATGCAGCAAGCCAAAGAAGATGGCGCAACGGTGGCCATTTATTACGAATCGCGTTTGGCAAAATTAGGGCTAAAAGAAAGCGAATTACCACAGATTGACGAAGAAGTGGATGAATTAGCCGAAGATGAAGAAGAAGCCGAACAATCACGCCTCAAAAGCCGTTGGGCAGCGTTAGAAAGCATTGTTGGCGCACCACCGCGTATTGCTCAAGTCGCAGCAGATTTAGTCAGCCACTTTGAAGAACGCAACCAAGCACAACAAGGCAAAGCGATGATTGTTGCCATGAGCCGCGAAATCTGCGTTCATTTGTATAACGAAATCATTAAACTACGTCCCAATTGGCACAGCGAAGACCCCGAAAAAGGCGCAATTAAAATCGTCATGACAGGCAGTGCCAGCGATAAAGCCTTATTACGGCCTCACATCTATTCCCATATTGTCAAAAAACGCCTCGAAAAACGCTTTAAAGATCCACATGACCCCTTAAAGTTGGTGATTGTGCGTGATATGTGGCTAACAGGGTTTGATGCACCTTGTGTGCATACCCTGTATGTCGATAAGCCCATGAAAGGCCACAACCTAATGCAAGCCATAGCCCGTGTAAATCGGGTATTCAAAGACAAACAAGGCGGTTTGGTGGTGGACTATATTGGTATTGCCAATGAATTAAAAAGTGCCATTAAGGAATACACCAACAGCAAAGGACGTGGCCGCCCTACGGTTGACGCACACGAAGCCTTAGCCGTGTTATTAGAAAAAATGGATATTATTCGTGGCTTATTGCATGGTTTCGATTACAGTGGCTTTTTAACAGGTGGCCATAAAACCTTAGCGCAAACGGCTAACTATGTTTTGGGGCTAGACGATGGTAAAAAACGCTTTGCCGATAATACACTGGCGTTAAGTAAAGCCTTTAGTTTGTGTTGCACCCTAGATGAAGCTAAAGCCCTGCGCGAAGAGATTGCTTTTTTTCAAGCGGTTAAAGTGTTACTCACCAAGCGTGACACCAGCCAAAAGAAATTGAGTAACGAAGAGCGTGAATTAGCCATTCGACAAATTATTGGTCAAGCTATTGTTTCGGAAGATGTAGTTGATATTTTTAATGCGGTAGGTTTAGAAAAGCCCAATATCGGCTTGCTTGATGAAGCTTTTTTGGATGAAGTCCGTCATTTGCCTGAGCGTAATTTAGCCGTAGAGTTATTAGAACGCCTATTAGAAGGCGAAATTAAAAGCCGCTTTAAAACCAATTTATCTCAAGAAAAGAAATTTTCAGATTTATTAACCAATGTCATTAAACGCTATCAAAACCGCTCGATTGAAACAGCCCAAGTCATCGAAGAACTCATCGACATGGCTAAGAAATTTCAGGTTGCTGCTAGTCGTGGCGAGAGTTTAGGCTTAAATGAAGATGAATTGGCTTTTTATGATGCCTTGATTCATAACGAAGCCTCTGTGCGTGAATTGGGTGATGATATTCTTAAGCAAATTGCTTATGAACTTACCGATAATTTGCGTAAAAGTTTGACGGTAGATTGGGAAAAACGCGACAGTGTACGCGCCAAATTACGCTTATTAGTTAAACGTATATTACGCAAATATAAATATCCACCCGATCAACAAGAAGAAGCGATTAACCTTGTGTTGCAACAGGCTGAAAGTTTGTCGGCAGAGTGGGTGGTAATGCTTTAGAGGGGAAATCGTCCAAATTGAGCATGCTCAATTTAGCTATTTATCTGTTTTAAAGATAATATTTTTTGACATGCTTATTGTACAATATTTTTTTTGATGGTCTTAATTTGACAGTATTATGAATATTTCGCCGCGTAGTTTGGTATTGGCTTTAGGCTCACATTGGGATGTTGTGGAGTGGTTAGTACAAAAATCACGCGATCAATTATATTTTGAGCCAAGCTATATTGTTTCTGTTATTAGTAAACGACAACCGCATTTATCTGTTATTGAGTGTGAAGAAATATTACGTAAATTAGTGAGTAGTGGTTTATTAGAATTCATTGCACGTGGCGATACTTTGCAAATTAATAGCCATGTTTTGTCTTTTGTACGCAGTTTAACTCGTGAGCATGAATTAGGTTTATCCGCTGTTTTACAAGCACGAGTACACGCTATTCGAGAAGCAACAGATCAACTTAATGAGGGCGTGCATCTCAATAATATGGATATGATGCGTCATGCAGCGATTAATTTAGCGGAATTATTTCGACAAATCAGCCAACAGCTTGACCAAGACCGTCATGCTATTTTAGAAATTGCAGAAAAAGCAAAAGCAACAGATAGTCAATTATCTGCCACATATCGTTATCGGCAAGTGCTACAAGCCTATGATAAATATGTAGAGCCTATGGCACAAATGATGGATACAGGCATTCATGGTACGTTTTACCCTTACCTTGAGCAAGCTGAACGCGTCTTAGATAATGCTGTAGAAAGATTGACCACCCAAGGCTCGTTATATAGCCAACGCCAACATATTCGCCAAGTAGCTTTTGCTACCAAAGATTTACGACAGTTGGGACGTGAAGTCTTAAAACAATGTAGTGATACATTACTCCCCTTACGTGAGGAAATAAGACAACATAATCAATTAAGTACGTCAATTAGCTATTTATTAAGCCAAGTTCGTAAACGTAGCCTTAATAAAACGTTTCGTTTTGCATCACTACCATTATGGCAACGTGATATGCCAAGGCGAGTCACCGTAGGCGACGAAGTATTAACGATCATGGCGGAGGCAAAAAATTATCAGCCAATCAGTATTGGCTTTCCCGAAGAGATGACTGAGATTAGCCAAACAGTATTAGATATAGTTGACGATATTGCGGTGAGTCAGCATTTATTTTCTCAATTACCTGTGAAAGATGTTTTATCTTGGTTGCAACAGCATTATGGTTATTTAAGCGATTCGACTTTGTTGCGTTTATATCATTATTTAATACAGCAGGAAGCATGGCTGTGTTTTCAAGCTGAGCAAGCTGTATTGTGCGAGCTTAAACAAATTAATGTCTATCATTATCCACATGGAGTGGCATCACATTGAATTTACTCACGATTAATTTAGCTAAACTTCATAAGTTAAGCGAACTATTTCAATTTTTTAACAGTGGTAAACACCTAAACCGTTTAAGTGAGCCTGAATTATGGGCAGCTTTAGAACAAGAACAAAATCAGTATGAATTATTATTTGAACATTTAGGTTATCGCTTGCGTGTTGATGGACGTGGTTTTGCATGGTTTCATACCGAAGATAGTAATAGTAATGTGTCTAAAGCAACACGCAATTTGGCATTAGTGTTAATGGTATTATTTGATTATCAAGCTGATAACCAACAATCTTTAGCGCGATTTTGTGATTGGCGAATTGATAGAGTTTTGCTACAGGCAGTTTTTGATAAACACCGTGAGTTGTTACTGGCTGAATCTTTAGATATAGAAAGTATCACTCAAGTTTATGATACCGCCGTACGTTATGGTTTTGCTCAAGCACAAGATAGCACATGGCGTTTATTACCTGCGGCAGTACGTTATTTAGATCATTTCCAAGAGTTAGCACGACATCAAATGACAGAAAATGAGCTAATGGATGCGGCAGAGGAAGAGTAAATATCATGATAACCTATGGTTTTCAACGTTTAGTATTGTTAAACAGTGCAGGATATCAACGCGCAGAGTTACCCTTAGATGCCTCTGTTTCTTTAGTGGCACCCAATAATACAGGTAAAACTAGTCTGATTAATGCTTTACAATTTTTGTTAATTGTTGATAAACGTCGTATGGATTTTGGTGCAAATGATCTTGATAAAAGCCGTCGATTTTATTTTCCAAATAACAGCGCATATATTTTATTAGAAGTTTTTTTGCCAGATTCAGGTACAGTGGTATTAGGTTGTGTTGGCAAAGGTGTAAGCCACGATTATGAATATTTTGCTTACCAAGGACAGTTAAATATTGAAGAATATCGTTTGGCTGATGGCAGCTTAGTGTCACAACCACAACTTAAAAATCAGTTATTACAATATCAACGTTTGGTGTTTTCTTATAATACAAGTGACTTTATAGAGGTATTATATGGTAGGCGTAAAAAGCGTGTTGCAAACGAGCCTGATTTTGCGGTGTTTAAATTAGAACATAGTAGCCAAGTAGATGCATTTCAACGGGTATTAACACGTACTTTACGCCTTGATAAGTTGCGTTCCCATGAAGTTAAAGCCTATTTATTAAGTATTTTTAAACGTGATTTACCCGATGCAAACATTGATTTTAAAAAAGAATGGGATACTGCTTTTGCTGAAGTTAATCGTGAGCGTGAACAATATCAAGCTGCCGTTAAGCAACAAGCCGAGATTGCACAACTAGAGCAAAAACAACAAAGTCGTTTACAAATACGTGGCAAGCTATTGTATTTTAGACCAATCATTAACCAACAACTCAGCGAATGGCAACAGTATTTTGAGCAGCAAAGCCAAGCATTACAGCAACAGCAGCAGATTATTAACCAGAAGTTAGCACAACTACTCAGTAATAACGGCGATTTACATCAGCAAAAAGCACAATTACAACAGCAGTTACAGCAGCTTAATAACACTAGCCAACGTCAAGCCTTATTAGCACAACAATTTGCTTTGGTCGCTAACCGTCAACAATTAGAAACACAGCTTGCCGCTGTAAGCAATCAATTAGACCAACAAACGGCATTAGTACAGCAAGCCAGTAGTCGTCCTTTGGCGAGTATTGAGCGTGAATTAACACGTTGTCAGCAAGAAATTGTTAACACTGAGCGAGAATTAGCCTCATTGAGCGATAATTTGTATTTGGCCTTACAACAGCAACTCGAATCACAAAAACTTGATCTTATAAATAGGCTGTTTAACAAACAAGTGATGTTATTAGATAGTCAGCATTATCAATTAAATAGCACGTTATTTACGCAATGGTTGAGTAAAAACGCCATAGAAAACCTCGAGCTAGCAGGTTTAACCTTAAAGCTAGAGCAAATTAGCGCACAACACAGTCAGTCAAGTGCCGAACAACTCCAACAGCGATTACAAGAGCTTAAACAAACATTAGCAGATTATCAGCAACAAGTTGCAGCTGCCAAAGCCATCGAGCAAGCTAAACAACGTAAATTAGCCTTAGCACAAGAAGTCAAACATATTGAGCGTGATTTGGCAGATTTTGATGAACTAACAGGCTTAAATAACAGCAGCGAGCAACGCCAGCAACAACAGCAGCAGTGCCAACAACAATTAGCCAGTATTGACAGTCAACTGACACAGTTTCAAGCATACTATCAACAACAGCAAACACACGCTAGTCAGCTGAGTGAGAAACTCACCCAACTTAACGATAAACATCAAGAGATTAACCGTCAACGTAATCAACGCAAAGATGATGCAGTCGTATTTGCTTATTTAGATGAATTGCCCCATCAACCGTGGCTGACTATCAGCGAACCTGTGTTAGATGACTTAGCGAATAATTTAGCTGCCTATCACAAAGACTGCCAAACGCTGATTAACCTCGATGAGCAAATGAAAACGCGTTTAGCTGAGTTACACGCAGGAGGCTTAACTAAGTTTCAGTACAGCGAACAGCCAGAACAAGAAATTAGAAGAATTATTGAATTTGCAGAACTTTTACCCCAAGAAGCTCAATCTTTAGAGCGTAAGGCGCGTGATGCAGTCATTAATGTGACAGTGTGTTTGCGTCAATTGCGAGATGGTTTGTTGACTTTTAAAAGCAAAATGAAAGAGTTTAATAATTTAATCAATCGTCGTCAGATATCTGATTTATCTAAATTCAAAATTGAGCCGCAAGAAGAAACAGCATTAGTTGAGGCAATTAATTTATTAATTAACACAGCGGAAAAGGTTAACACAGGTGATACCTTTGAACTATTCAATCAAGCTAGTGTCCTAGATGATGAGGCTCTCAATAGAGCTAAAAATTTGTTAGTAGGCGAAGGTAAGGCGCATGATTTTTTAAGGGTAGAACATTTATTTAGACTCTCATTTATTGTAGCAAAAATGAATGGTGCTCCCGAAAGTTTTGAGGATATAGATAGTGCAGCTTCTAATGGTACGGTATTGATGGCTAAGTTGGTAACAGGTTTAGCTCTATTACATTTAATGCAGGATAAACGTCATCAAGTACGTGCGGTCTGTTATTTAGATGAAGCCTCTGCTTTAGATATACGCAATCAAAAAATCCTTATTGATACAGCTGAAGAATTTGGATTCTCATTAATTTTTGCCTCACCAACCCCACTCATTACTGCGCGTTATTGTGTCCCTATTAGCCGTCATCAAGGATGGAATCAGATTAGTCAAAAGAGTTGGCAAATTTTATCTAATAAAGAAGATAGTGTGCTATGAGTCGTCCTTTGATTGATGCACTAAATAAACTCATTGTCGCAAACAGCATGTTGCCAAGTAGTCAATTTAGCCCCAAACAACAACAGGCATTAAATAGCTTTTCCCAACAAACAAACGCGATTAGTCAGCGTCCACAAGGCAGAGGTACTGTCTATCAAGTGATCAATTTGCCGCGTGTTGAGTTAGAGCTTAAAACCTTACAACCGATAAATGCTGAAAACTTAGCTAATGACTTGCCTCAACGTAGTATTAATATTGGCTTATATCGAAACAGCAAAGCTAAACAACATAACCATGATGTTAGTTATATATTGATGAAAGCCATTAGTCCATCGGTGCTTTGGCAGAAAGAAAATGGTCACTATTTGGATGTTAGTGAGAATACTCGGTTATCAGGTGTTGCTAGTTTAATGATAACAGCATCAGATAATTGGTGTTCTCAACAACCTTTGTGGTTAGTTGAAAATCAAGCCTTATTTGATAACTTATCATGGTTGCCAGATGATGCGACAGGAACGATTGTTTATTACGCAGGACAATTACATGGTGTGTTATTAAATTGGTTGGCGCAAAAACCACGTTGTCGTGAGGTTATTCTATTTCCCGACTATGATGGTGTTGGTTTCTCAAATTATGTGCGTTTATATGAGAAGTTAGACCAAAAGGTTAAATTGTGGTTAATGCCCAACTGGCAAAATAAGTTACGGCAAATGGGTAGTCGAGAGTTATGGATTAAGAATAGGTCGCTGTTTGATGCAAGTTTGGCAAAAATGAAAGCTTTTGATGTAGATGATGAACTATGGTTGTTAATTGAAGAAATGCGTCAGTATGGTTTAGTACTAGAACAGGAAACTATTTTTATGAATATAGAAGATTGAGAATATATGTATAAAAAGACAATATTTTATCTATAAATGCTATAATAATAAAATATTAGCTAACGGGTTATCTTTTTATGGATAGTCTTTTAACCTTAAACTCTGCCTATGATGTACAACAAAGTTTGGCTGAAGCTGTACGCATACGCCGCAAACAAAAAAAATGGTCACGACAAGAACTCGCTGAGCGTAGTGGTGTGCCTGCGGCAACTATTAAACATTTTGAGTCAACAGGCCAAATTTCATTAAGACAATTTTTATTATTGTGGCAACTGTTAGACTCATTAGACACTATCCTTGAGTTGACATCACTCAAACAGCCTTTGCCGCAAAATATTGATGATGTTTTAAAGTTGAGAACCTAAGATGAGCTTAGATATTGCTCAGCTAGATGTGTTTCGTGTCAATAGCCTTGGTCATGAAATCAAAGTAGGTCGTTTAGCTCAAGCTAACAGACAAGTGTATTTTCAATACGATGAAGACTACCTAAAACAAGGTCATAGCCTTTCGCCATTTCGATTAAAATTTTCCCAAGAACTGCAAATTAATATAGATAAATCACAGCCTCTACAGGGCGTATTTGCTGATTCATTACCTGATGGTTGGGGACGTTTGTTGATGGATAGGTGGCTACGTCAACAAGGTTATTTACCTCAACAAGTGAGCCTAATGTCACGTTTGGCTTTAGTGGGTGATAGAGGCATGGGCGCATTACGTTATCGTCCTGTTCATCCTATTGCTGACGATTCGTTATTGCATTTACACGAAATTGGCCAACAAGCTCAGGCGATTTTTGAAGGACATCACGAGGATGTTCTACCACAGTTAGTTAATGTTGCTAGCTCTGGTGGAGCGCGACCAAAAGCCCTAATTTATATTAATCCTGATAATCAACAGATAGTTAGTCAGGCACAACGAGGCTATGAACCGTGGTTGATAAAATTTACCTCAAACAGTTTGGCATTAGGTCATGATGAAGGACGCTGTGAAGCTGCTTATTTAACTATGGCCGAAAAAGTGGGTATTACTGTTCCTAGGTGGCGTTTGCAGGCTCATCAACAACAAGCATGGTTAATGGTCAAACGTTTTGATGCGCCATCAGCATTGGGGCGTTTGCATATGCACAGCGCCGCAGGATTGTTAGATGCAAATTTTAGAGAGCCATCATTAGACTACGAAGATTTGATTAAAGTGACGATAAAACTCTGCCAATCAGTGGCTGCGGCTAAACAGCAATTCTTAAGAGCATTATTTAACTGGTATGCGTGTAATATGGATGACCATAGTAAGAATTGGGCATTTTTACAAAATGATGAGGGACAATGGCAACTTAGTCCGATGTTTGATGTGACCTTTAGTCCAAACAGTTATGGCGAACACATGACTGCATTTGCTGGTTACGGTAAATATCCACCCCAAAAAGCATTAATGCGTTTGGCACAGCATGCAGGCATTGGGCAATGGTCAGAAGTACAAAACATGATAAACCAGATTAAATCAGTACTAAGCACTTGGCCACAAATTGCAAAAGAATTAGAAGTTAGTGAATCTAATACGCGGATGATTATGAAGGCATTAGATGGGCGTTTAAGCACTTAATTTTTATTTTTGAATTGATTAAAATGCGCGTTATACTGCTCAATAGTTGTTATTTATAATAAATGAGTAATATAGTGCGCAATTATACCATCACCAATATAGAACAATTAGCCTTATCCTTAAAAACCATTCGGCGAGACTTAAAGCTCAGTCAACAAATGCTCGCTGAGAGAACCTTATTATCTCGACGAACCATCACCAATGCCGAAACCGCACATAATGTTGGACTGGTGGAATTTTGTCGAATGGCAAATGCTTTAGGTTATGAGCTGGTATTACGGCCAAAACAAACGGTTGTGTTTGAAGATTTGGCCGATGTATTTGCCGAAGATGAAGATTAAATCATGAGTGAGTTGTTATCATTATTTAATAAAATTCGCCGTTTAGAAATCATCACGCCACAAGGGCAAGCAGGGCTGTTAAGCAAAGAATCTAACTTTGTTTTTAATTATGGCCTTAACGCGGAAACAGAAACATCTGTGTCTTTAGTGATGCCTGTCCGTCAACAAAGCTATTAGTCATGTCTCGTTTTGACCGAAAAGCCGATGGCACTCCGTTGGGCTTTGAAGATATGGCCGTATTAACAGGCAGAAATACCGCCAGAAAATATGAAGGCAGTTATGAAATGATTGCTAAAGCCGTTGGGATATTTACAGGCGAATATAGTCATATTGAACTACAGCGGTTGTTTGAGCGTGTTGTCTTGTCTTGTAAATTGGGCGACGGTGATGCGCACTTAAAAAATATTGGTTTAATTTACGAACAGCCATCGGCTAGACGTCAATTAGCCCCCATTTATGATGTGGTCTGCACCAATATTTATCCTGAATTAGATGGCCAACTAGCTTTGAAATTAAATAAGAAAAAAAGCTTCCCTAACCAAGCCGAACTCATTGCTTATGGTCTGCGCTTAGGCTTAGAACAACAGACAGCACAACAGATTTTAAGACGTATTGACCACGCATTTGATGTGGTATGTGAACGCTTAGCTCAAGATGTGCGTTATACAGAAGATGATTTATTAATGAAAATTAAGCAGGCGGTTTATGCTTTAAGGTAGAGATATACCTGATTAATAAAGCCAAAGAATCTTTTTAAAAATATACACTCTCTGAGTTAGGGGTCGTCTCAGGAAACGGAATTTAAAGCACGTTAAGGATTTCTCAGTGGCC
>NZ_CALETI010000485.1 GCF_937920075.1 uncultured Agitococcus sp. | reverse complement strand
AAGGGAAGTTTACCTATTTTCCAACAACGATTATCAGTCAGTTCAATAAGGTTATCATTTCGCAATTTTTCTAAATCACGTTGTAGCATTCGTTGACTGTTACTAGCTTGTTCTTGAGGATAATAATGAGCAACAGCCGCATAAATTTCACTCAGTTTTTTGTCGTGACTTTGAGTGGCTAAATAACGCAAAAGGTATTTTTGTCTTGTATTGGCAGGTATTTTGGTCATGGTTATTGTGAGAACAACAAATAAAAGTATCTTAAAAATAATTTAACCATATAACAATCCTCTAAAACTTCATTCTTGTTTCACAAAAACGCATCACATTTGTTTAAGACTCAGGTTACAATGCAACAAATTTTAAACTTGTAACAAGTTATGACTCGACAGCATACATCCCAAAAATCTGAACAAGGTTTTATCTTAACCATTCTGTTATTGCTGATTATGCTTGGTATGTTATGTGCCGTAGGTTTGGGTATTTATGCCTTATCGCTAGATGGTACAGTACGTAGTAAGTTTGAAGGCAAACGTTGGGCAATTCCTGCCAAAGTGTATAGTCGTCCTTTAGAGCTATATACCGGCGCAAATCTCAGTAAAGCCGACATTTTGGCCGAGTTAGAGTTACTTCATTATCGCCAACAGGCCAACTATGATAATGCAGGCGTATATAGCGAGCAAAATGGTGAGTTATATATTCATACGCGTGGTTTTGTGTTTAGTGATGATACTGAGCGTTCACAAGTTTTAAAATTACGTTTTCAAGGCAATACCATCAGTGATTTGGCTAGTACCCAACAAAATAGTAAAGGTATTGTTCGTTTAGAACCACTAGTCATTGGCGGTATTTATCCTAAGCATAATGAAGACCGAGTGCTAATGCAGCTTAAAGATGCCCCTAAGTATTTACAAGAAGCGTTATTAGCCACCGAAGATAAAAACTTTTATCATCATCATGGTGTATCGATTCGTGGCACATTGCGTGCTATTTTTGTCAATTTAACCAGTGGTGAGTTGCGCCAAGGTGGCAGCACTTTAACCCAACAACTCGTTAAAAACTTCTATTTAACCGATGAGCGTTCCTTAAAACGAAAAGTGAATGAAGCGTTAATGGCATTTTTATTAGAAGTGCATTATGACAAAAAAGAAATTTTAGAAACCTATTTAAACGAAGTTAACTTAGGACAAAATGGTAATCGCTCGATTAATGGCTTTGGTTTGGCTGCTCAATTTTATTTTGGCCAACCAATTAGCGAATTATCTATGCATCAAATCGCCCTGTTAGTTGGTTTGGTGAAAGGGCCTTCTTATTATAATCCTTGGCGTAACCCTGAGCGTGCCTTAGAGCGTCGAAATGTCGTCTTGCATAATTTATTAAAAGATGGCCATATTAGTCAAAATCAATACGAAAAAGCCAAAGCTAACCCCTTGGGAATTTTAAAAGCTCCCACTGCAGGTTTAAGCGTGTTTCCTGCTTTCTTAGATGTTGTCCGTCGTCAATTAAAACAAGAATATCAAGAAGATGACTTAAATTCAGAAGGCTTAAGAATTTTTACCACCTTAGAACCCAGAGTTCAAACCGTTGCCCAAAATGCGTTTAACCAACAAGTCGCAAAATTACGAGCCGCAGGCAAACGTACTCAAGCTTTACAAGGGGCAGTGGTGATCGCCAATCCTGAAAATGGCGAATTATTAGCGGTGGTGGGTGGTTATGGCACATTTACGGGTTTTAATCGAAGCATTGATGCTTCACGGCAAGTTGGCTCTTTGTTTAAGCCAGCGATTTATTTAACCGCATTAGCCACAGGCAAATATAACTTAGTTTCACCGATTGATGATGGGCCAGTACAAGTACAAGGTCAGAGTGGCGATGTTTGGTCGCCTGAAAATTATGACCATCAATCACATGGTATTGTACCTTTATATGATGCTTTAGCCCATTCTTATAACCAAGCAACGATTCGTTTGGGTATGAGTCAAGATGTTGGCATTTCAGCAGTCATTAATACCCTCAAACAATTAGGTGTTACCCAAGATTTGCCCAATTATCCATCGTTGTTATTGGGGACGGCAAATTTATCACCTATGGAAGTTTTAAGGTTATATCAACCGTTTGCGGCCAATGGTTTTCAAAGCTCTCCTAGGACTATTTTGGAAGTGGTGGATGCCAAAGGTAAACAGTTGAAACGAAATGGTTTAGAGGTTAAACAAGTCTTTGAGCCAGCACCTTTGTATTTAATTAACTATGCCATGCAGCAAACAATGATTAGTGGTACAGCCGCTTCTGCTTATCAAAAATTGCCCAAAGATTTAGTCATGGCAGGTAAAACAGGCACAACTAATGAAGCGCGTGATGCATGGTTTGCAGGTTATACAGGTAATTATTTAGCAGTCGTATGGTTAGGGAATGACGACAACAAAACCACTGGTTTATCAGGCGGAACAGGTGCATTGCCAATTTGGACCGATATTATGAGCAAGCTCAAACCTGTCTCTTTACAAACGGTACAACCTGAAAGTGTACAATGGCAATGGTTGGAGCGTTCAACAGGAAAATTGAGTGCCGAAGGCTGTGCTGATGCGATTTTAGTGCCAATTATCGCCGATTCTGTAACTGCAACCAGTGATTGTGCCTTAGATAAATCGCCTGCTAATGATCCAATTAATGCGATTGTAAATGGGTCTGTTAATAAAGTTTTAGATATTTTTAGGTGATAATGGTCATGCGTGCTGTTTATATTTCCTTAGTTGCGTTAAATCTAACGGCTTGCCAACATTTAGCAGATTATAGTTGGCCAACAAACTCTGCACCCATTAAAGCCAATAAACCGCAAGTGATTAGTAAACCCATCAGCAAGCCAACGTCAACGATTAAACAACAGCCTGTGGTTGTTGCACCTGTAGAACGCGTTGAGCCTAAAGACGATTTACCCGTCACCACACCAACGATTACTAAACCCGTATTACCCCCACCAGTGCTTGTCCAACCTAATAGAAAATTGGCTGACGGTCGGGATATGCCTGCGGTGCAAGGCTTGTTGGTAACAGCAAGTGAGCATTTACGTGTGGGCAAGTTAGAGGAAGCAGCGACCAGCTTAGAGCGCGCCCAACGTTTAGCACCACAATCGGCAACTGTTTATCAACGCCTTGCCGAAGTTCGTTTGCAACAAGGTCGAACCATTGAGGCCGAACAATTAGCCCGTAAAGGCTTGTCATATGCTCAAGGTAATGCCCAACAAGCCGCTTTGTGGCATTTAGTTGCTCAAGCAGCCGAACGTCAAGGCAAACAAGACGCGGCAAATCAGGCAAGAAATAAAGCCTTGCAATTAGAAATGGCAGGTGATCGAGGTTAAGTTTAACTTGTGTTATTGCTGTATGACTATCTAAAGAAAAATAATAACGATAATAGCCTAGACAATCTGCATTTAGTGCGTATTATGCGCCCTGATTAAATTCCCCTTGCCTATGGGAGTCTTAGATGATTGCTGAGCTAGGTCATTTTGCCCTGATTTTAGGGTTAGTTATGGCGTTATTACAAGCTACCTTACCGTTGTATGGCGTTTATGCTGCTAATGTCAGTTTGCAGCGTAGCGCAAAATCTGCTGCATTACTTCAAGCTTTTTGTTTAACAATATCTTTTGTCGGTTTAACAGTCGCTTTTTTGCAAAACGACTTTACGATTGATTATGTTGCTCGGCAATCTAATACCTTACTTCCTTATTATTATAAAATTTCTGCGGTATGGGGCGGACATGAAGGTTCATTATTATTATGGGTCTTAGTATTGTCATGGTGGGGGGCGGCTGTTGCGTTATTTAGCCGTAGTTTGCCACGTGAAATGATCGCCCGTGTTTTAGCCATTATGGGTATGGTGAGTATCGCGTTAATTTCTTTTGTGATTTTAACTTCTAATCCTTTTAATCGCTTATTACCCGATTTTCCCATTGATGGCGCAGACCTCAATCCTTTATTGCAAGATATTGGTTTAATTATTCATCCCCCAATGTTGTATATGGGTTACGTTGGTTTTACTGTGCCATTTGCTTTTGCGATGGCTGGCTTATTAGGTGGTCGCTTAGATTCTGCATGGGCGCGTTGGTCTCGGCCTTGGGCTGTATCAGCATGGGCATTTTTAACCTTAGGTATTGCTATTGGTTCATGGTGGGCATACTACGAATTAGGTTGGGGCGGTTGGTGGTTTTGGGATCCTGTAGAAAATGCCTCATTTATGCCGTGGTTAGCAGGTACAGCATTATTGCACTCCTTAGCAGTTAGTGAGAAGCGGGGGGTATTTAAAGCATGGACAGTCATGCTAGCCATTATTGCTTTTGCCTTAAGTTTATTGGGCACATTTTTGGTACGTTCGGGCGTATTAACCTCGGTTCATGCCTTTGCTGCTGATCCTGCACGGGGTATGTTTGTCTTAGGGATTTTGACCGCTGTTATTGGTGCGTCTTTATTAGTATTTGCTTTGCGTGCTAGCCATTTAAATAGTGAAAGTCGTTATGCGTGGTTATCACGAGAATCTTTTTTATTAGTTAATAACTTATTATTAATTACGGCAACAACAGTCGTGTTATTAGGTACGTTATTTCCCTTAGTCGCTGATGCCTTAAAATTAGGCAAAATTTCGGTCGGCCCTCCCTATTTTAATGCCTTATTTGTGCCTGTTACCTTAGTGTTATTAGTCTTTTTGGGCTTGGGTTCTTTGGTTAACTGGAAGCGGCATCAAGCCAAAGAGTTTTTGCCCCTATGGAAAGTTCTATTAGCTAGTATTGTTTTGGGTATTGTTTTTCCCTTAGTCTATTTTGGTGATGCCCCCATTCGTGTGGCTTTGAGTTTGAGTTTATGTTTTTGGGTTGTGTTATCAATTAGCCGTGATATTTATCTGAAAGCAAAAACAGCAAAACAAGGCTTTGGTGCAGGGTTATTACGTTTGTCGCGTAGTTATTATGGAATGCAAATCGCGCATTTAGGCTTAGTAATTACGGTTATTGGTGTGACATTAACCTCTACCTATAGTGTCGAAAAAGATGTACGTTTAGGCATGAATGACAAAGTTGATGTTGGAATGTACCAATTTGAGTGGTTAGGCGTGCGTGAATATAATGGGGCTAACTTTGAGTCAGTACAAGCAAAAGTAGCGGTATTAAAGAATGGTGCAGTAATTGAATATTTGTATCCCGAAAAACGTTTGTATGTGGTGCAAAATCGTTCTATGACGGAGGCGGCGATTGATGGCCGTTTGTTGCGTGATGTGTATGTGGCTATTGGTGAGCCATTAGACAATAACCAATGGGCAGTTCGTGTTTATTATAAACCATTTGTTCGCTGGTTATGGTTAGGTGCTTTGGTGATGGCTTTGGGTGGCGGTGTAGCAATGACTGATAAGCGTTATCGTTTAGCGCGCCAAAACGCAAAAGTCTCTAATTCAGCACAGGTAGCGACAAAATGAAAATGAAGGCACTGGTATGGGCGTTCCCCCTTGTTTTATTTTTAGCAGTTGCTGCCTTTTTGATGACACGTTTAGGACAAGACCCAACCGCTTTACCTTCAGCACGTTTAGGCAAGCCATTTCCTAATTTTGCCGTGACAGATTTAGAAGGTAATTCTATTTCTTTAGCGGATATTAAAGGTAAACCAGCGATTATTAATGTTTGGGCATCATGGTGTCCTTCTTGTAAAGAAGAGCATCCAACTTTAGTTGAATTGTCTAAACAAGGTATTCCGATTATCGGTCTGAATTACAAAGATGATCCACAAGATGCTTTGGCTTATTTGGCTAAACGTGGTAATCCTTTTAGTTTGATTATTCCTGACCGTAAAGGTGATATTGGGATTGATTTAGGCGTATATGGCGCACCTGAAACCTATTTAATTGATGCAAATGCCAATGTGCGTTATCGTTATGTTGGCGTATTTGATGCCGCGATTTGGCAAAGCCAACTTGCCCCTTGTTATCAGCAATTATTAGCAGGTGGGGAGGTGAGCGCATGTCAATAAAAACAATGATGGTGATTTTGTTCAGTCTTTATTGGCAAATAACGTATGCAGCAATTGAAGTTTATGATTTTAAAACGCCTGCCGAAGAACAGCGTTTTCAGGCTCTCGTTGGTGAGTTACGTTGTCCAAAGTGTCAAAATCAAAACTTATCAGGCTCAGATGCACCGATTGCCAAAGATTTAAAAGATCGTACTTATCAACTGTTACAAGAAGGCAAAACCGATAACGAAATTCGTGAATATATGGTTGATCGTTATGGAGACTTTATTAGCTATAAACCGCCTGTCCGTTCAACAACCTATTTATTGTGGTTTGGGCCATTTATTTTATTAGTGATGGTGGTTTTGATTATTATTTTCCGTCGTCGCCAAGTTAAACCTGATGCCTCCGCATTAACGCCCGAAGAGTCTGCCCGTCTAGCGGCTTTATTAAAGCGAAATAGTCATGATTAACTCATATTCTTTAGCCTTTATTAGTAGTGCAGCCGCATTAAGTTTGATCGTTGCTTTAGTTTTTATTTGGCCATTATTACGTTCGGCACGCGAACAAAACAGCTCATTATTAGCATTAAATATTGGGGTTTTTAAAGAGCGTTTGGCAGAATTAGAACAAGATAAGATTGATGGTAAAATTGATGAAGAAACATTTGTTGCATTAAAAACAGAATTAGAGCGTCAATTATTATCATTAGCCGAACAAATGGAGCAAAAAAATCAGCAGCAAGCGAGTAGTTCACGAGGGCTTATTTGGTCTTTAGGTTTGTTAATTCCATTATTGGGAGCTGGTGCGTATTGGACATTTATGCCACATAATCAAATTTGGCGTTGGTGGCAAGTACAAACCGAAACTGAGCCACTGATTAATGATTTATTTGCTAATAAACAAATTGAGCCTGAACGTTTAGCCAAACAAAATTTAGCGGATTTTGCTCGAGTGATGCAAAAAAAATTGCAGACCAATCCTAATAATGTTGATGGTTGGTATATGTTGGCGATGGCTTATATTCAAGGCGAATTACCCGATTTAGCCTTAACTGCTTTAGCAAATGCCAATCGTTTAGACCCTACACGTGATGATATTGCCTTAACCTATGCGCAAACTTTAGTATTTACTCAACAAGGTCAACTTAGCACTAAAAGTCGAGAATTATTGATGCAGGTGTTAAATAAACATCCTGAGCATGAAGGTGCATTATTATTAATGGGCATGGGAGCGTTTCGCTCGGGCGATTATGCCAGTGCTTTAGTGTTTTTACCTAAGTTAAAACAAGTGCATAAACAACGCACAGGCGAAAGTCAATCACAAGCTTTAACAGAAATAGATCAAGCGATTGCTATTGCTCAACAAGGTGGTGAAAAATTAGCTGAAAATGAAACTGGTATTGAAGTAACGGTGAAATTGGCAAAAGAATTGCAGTCTCGTTTACAGCCAAATGATACCTTATTTGTTTTTGCGCGTGCTTTAAATGGTTCACCTATACCTTTAGCCGTTGTTCGTCAGCCTGTGGGACGTTTTCCGCTAGTAGTTGCATTAACCGATAAACAAAGTATGATGCCGACCATGAAACTATCGACTGTTGAATCGGTTGTGGTGGGTGCAAGAATTAGCAAAACAGGTACTCCACAAGGAGTAAGTGGTGATTTAGAAGCGATAGCAGTGCCTGTCACACAAAACGGCAAGCTACAACACATTGAATTGTTAATTAATCAAGTAAAGCCGTAAATAATTTTTATGGTAAACTTGGCAAAATTTTTGCTTTTTATTTTAAATTAGGGGAGCATTATGCGTGTTATTTTATTAGGCCCACCTGGTGCAGGAAAAGGCACTCAAGCCCAAGTAATTACTCAACAGTTTCAAATTCCACAAATTTCTACAGGCGACATGTTGCGTGCCGCAGTAAAAGCAGGCACTGAATTGGGTGTTGCTGCTAAAAAAATTATGGATGCGGGTGGTTTAGTTTCTGATGAAATTATCATTGGTTTAGTAAAAGAGCGTTTAACTCAGCCAGATTGTGTCAATGGTTGTTTATTTGACGGTTTTCCACGTACTATTCCTCAAGCTCAAGCCTTAATTAATGCTGGTATTGCGATTGACCACGTTGTTGAAATTGCTGTGCCAGATCAAGAAATTATTAGTCGTTTATCTGGCCGTCGTGTACATCCAAACTCTGGTCGTGTATATCATATTCAACACAATCCTCCTAAAGTGGATGGTAAAGACGATGTGACTGGCGAAGACCTCGTGCAACGTGATGACGATAAAGAAGAAACGATTAAAAAACGTTTAGAGGTTTATCATCAGCAAACGGCACAATTAGTGGGTTTCTATCAACAATTAGCCGCTAGTGGTGACACGACTGCACCAAAATACGCACGTATTGAAGGTGTTGGCTCTGTTGAAGCAATTAGTGCTAAAGTCACTTCTGTATTAAAATAATACACTCCCCCTCAGTTCCCCCTTATTAAGGGGAGATGCCGAAGGCAGGGGGGTAGCACAAAAAAAGGCCGATTAACGGCCTTTTTTATTTTGTGCTAGAGACAAAGATTTTATTATCCATAAAATCAAGCCATTTTTAGAATCAGAGATAAAAACATGAAGGCAAATTCAGCACCGCCATTAGGCGTTGTTTTGGTTAATTTAGGCACACCTGATGCGCCAACTCCTCAAGCTGTACGTCGTTATTTGCGACAGTTTTTGAGTGATCGGCGGGTGATTGAAATACCTCCAGTCGTTTGGAAAATAATTTTAAATTTAGATCGGAAGAGCGTCGTGTAGGGAAAGAGTGTCTTC
>NZ_CALETI010000484.1 GCF_937920075.1 uncultured Agitococcus sp. | reverse complement strand
AACCACCGACTAAGGTATCATTACCTTGTCCGCCGTCTAAGGTGTCATTACCTGCACCACCATTTAGCGAGTCATTGCCTGCACCACCACTCAATAGGTTATTACCACTGTTACCGTAGATAATATTATTTTGAGCATTACCTGTACCCGACAAACTGGCAATACCTGTTAAAAATAACTGTTCAATATTGGCTGTTAAGCTATAACTGACTGTGCTATTGACTTTGTCTGTACCTTCGCCTGCCAGCTCTGTCACAACATCGCCAATATCATCGACATAATATACATCATCGCCCAAACCACCTTCTAAGGTATCTGCACCTGCTTTACCCTGTAAGCTGTCGTTGCCTGCTCCACCCACTAAGTAGTTGGCAAAGTTATTACCATTGAGGGTGTTATCTAACTCGTTACCAAAACCATTGATTTGTCCGCCTGCATTTTCCAAGTTCAGACGTTCAACATTGGCGGTTAAAGTGTAAGTGACAAAACTATTAACGGTGTCATAACCTTCATTTGCAAACTCAACGACAAGGTCATTAACATTTTCAACGGTAAACGCATCATTACCTATGCCACCGTACATGGTATCCGCACCTTGTCCACCATTTAAAGTGTCGCCACCTGCACCACCAAAGAGGCTATCGTTACCATCTCCTGCTAATAGGCGATTGTTGCCATTATTACCAGTCAAGGTATTATCTAGGCTGTTACCTATACCTGATAAATTGGCATTACCCACTAAAACAAGATTTTCAAGATTATTACCTAAGTTATGGCTGAGTGAAGATTGTACGGTATCAATACCGCCATTAGCATTTGCCTCAACAACTACATCACGTGTATTATTGACAATATAGGTATCGTCACTGACACCACCGACTAATATGTCAGCTCCTAATGTACCTGTGGTGTTGGCTAAAACTTTAAATGTTTGTAACACATTAATACTGCCACCTTGGCCATCAATGACTTGATAATTTAATGACACCACTCCATCATAATTTGCTTCTAGGGTTAGCGTGTATGTACCATTGTTGT
>NZ_CALETI010000483.1 GCF_937920075.1 uncultured Agitococcus sp. | reverse complement strand
TTATTGTGATAGATATACAGCACGTCATTATCACGCACTAAGGCTCTTGAGTCGTCTTGCTTTAAAGATATAAAGTTTTTTTCCAAGACGAGATCACTGGCCGAGAGGCGTTTATTGAGTATCTTTTTACGGTTGTCACTGCCTTTGCTACTTTGGCCATCAACAAGGGTTTCGCCTTGATTATCAGCAATGGCAAGCTGTTGATGAGGGAGTAGGGCGGCCATACCTAATTGGGTATAGCTAGGCAGCATCGACACCATTGGCTCTAAATTGGCATCATAGCGGTCTTCTTGGCGTACCAAAGACAACAACTCTTCACCGACTTCGTAGCGTAATGCGTCAGAGATAATGACGCAGACTTTGGCATTGCGCTCTAAAAACGGTTTGACCGAGCGATTAAAAAATTGACGCTGAGAGGGGAAGGGTGAGCTATCCCATGTTGAGGCGTTGTCCACCAATACTTGCCAATGATCGTTGAGGGTGAGCAAGTAATTATTGCTGTAGAGGTTATCTATCAGGGTATAAAGTGCATTGAGTAGCGAGGGTTGCTTCGATTCGCGCAGATGGTAAATAAACTTACGATAGTATTGGTCGAGCTTAAACCACTCTTGGCTATAGCGTTGAATGCCGTCCGCTAGTGAGCTGATGTCGAGCTTGGTGCTGTTGAGGCTATAAATAAAGGCTGAGGCCGCATCTATGGCGTTATAGACATGGGCAAAGCGGTCGTACCAATAACTGCTACGGCGTTGACGTACCCACTGACTGACCTCGTTATGAAGCAGAGTGCGCTGGGTTACACCTTGTACTAATTCACGCAAGATTTTACGGTCAATCAGTTCGACATAATCTATGTCCATGAGCTGACGAAAGTCTTGTGTCTCTAATAATTGCTCAATGCCAAGGTCATGGGCGCAGTTGTCGGAGAGTTTTTCAAAATACTGACGATGTTTGACGCTATCTTTCCAACGCTTCAAAAAGACGAGGGCATGATGGCTGAGTTTGGCCGTTTGTGCGGTTGCAAGGGCATAACACGACTTAAACAGCTCTAGGCTAAAGTCTTTGATGCTGGGGTTGGTTGATTCATAACCATAATGCCGTTGCAGTTGTTGCCATAAAAAACCGTCTAGGCTGCAACGCTGAATAAGACGAATTTTGTCATCACGGTCGTCGGCCAGTTCTGCCAGTAGGCTTTCTAAAATGGTATCGAGGCCACTGTCGGCAGAGCTGCAAATGGCCAACATTTTTAGACGCACGAGGTGAGGTGTATCGTCAGCAGCTAATAGCCGTTTGAGGCTGTCTTTACGTTTGCTGGCTTGAAAAAATTCGCTATGGGCTTTGATAACATCGGCAAAACCCAAACCCAGTTCTAATTCGGCTAACCATAGTGCGACTTGGTCGGTTCTAAATTCGCCATGTGCCAGTTGAATATCTAATAGCCAATTTTCTAAATCTTCGGGTTGAGCATAGGCGGCATATAGTAAAAACTTATGTTCAGGCTCTTGGCGTAAGATTCGATACTTAATGCCAAACTCATTATTATTAAGCTGAATTTTTTCTATATTTGCTAAGGTAAGTTGTTCAAAGTCACTCACAAACTCTTGTTTGGCATCGTACCAAAAGACGATACGATGCTTTTCAAATAGATTTTGTAGTGCCTGTTGGATTTTACTGTTACTCACCCGTTGCTCCTAATTGTTCTAAACGTGTTAGCCATTCATTAAAATGAGGGCATTTTTGGCGTAATGTGGCTAAACCAATTTGCTCAGCCACTGTCCATCCTGCGGTCACTTTGTCGTATTCGGGAATCTGTTTAAGAATACGTTTAGACGGGGCGGTTTCTGCTCCGTCATTAATCAGTTCGGGATTACCATCGCCAACCATTGCAACTAAACTGGCAATCGCTTTGTCATGTTCCAAATATTCCCAATCTAGTTTTTGAGCATCGGCCAAAATCAAGGCTTCAAATTCATGTAATTGAATATAAGGGATAAAACGATTGTCTCGAATGTCTTGTGCTAAAGCCGCCTCTAAACAAGCAAGTTTTTGATAAGGGTCAGCCTTTTTTTGAGCGTTAGTAAAGTCTGGAAAATCATTAGGTAAAGCATAAAAATCAAACATGGTGCTAAAACGACAATTAGTACGACTATCTTCTTTTAGCCAAGTTTGGATGTCGTTTTTGGCTTTGATATAGTTGGGTAAACCACCGCGTGATTGTCGACCTGCGTGTTTGTCTCTGCTAGTTAAAATACAACGCGCATCGGCATAGACTTGGTAATGAGCCAAATGCGGAGCTAAGACTTTTAGCACAAATTGTTGTTCAGTTGGGCCTTCGGTAATAATGTGTAAATGAATGCCTATCATGGACGGCCTCCTAACACATTCTTTTCCCAAAGCTCTGATAGGCTATAGTTTTGTAGCCATTCCACCAATTGTTCTTGGTCTAGTCGTTTAAAGACACTGCACTTATTAGTCTCATCTCGCTCAACAATTACTAAATTATCACAACCAAATTCATCGACTAAACAGGTGGACTGTGTGGCAATAATTAACTGGCTATAGCGTGAGGCAGTGCGAATCATGGCTGCAAGTTCGGCAATCGCGGCAGGATGCAGCCCTAATTCGGGTTCGTCTAAAACAATCACGCTGGGTAAAGTGTCGGGCGGCTGTAATAACAAAGTGGCTAAGGCCATAAATCGTAGCGAACCATCCGAAATTTGATGTGCGCCAAACAAATAGTCACCGCCTTTTTCGCGCCAGTTAAGGCGAACATAGTTGTTGTTATCAGCTAAAAGCTGCAAGTCAAAATCGCCAAACTGCGGCATAACGTGTTGGATATGGCGCACAATACGTTGATAGTAGGCTTTTTTGTTAGGCATTTCTTTCATTACGCGCAAAAAAGCGGCTAAGTTAGCGGCATCTTCGCGTAAAAAATGGGCATCGTCTTTAAAGCTGTTACGTTTGATTTTTGCCGTCTCAGAAGTATCGTGAAATTGATAGGTATTTATACTGGCGAACGCATCTAGTACACGTACATCATTGGACGGATTAAAAATAGCCGACGTACTATTTCCCGAATGTAAAACCGAAATATCTAAA
>NZ_CALETI010000482.1 GCF_937920075.1 uncultured Agitococcus sp. | reverse complement strand
CGCTCTAAGCCTAAATATATTTAAGGGGTTTGATATGACAACATATACATTAACAGTCTCAACTAGCGATTTAGGACTTGGCGTTATTAGTGGCGCAAGGGTTGTAGTTGATAGAAAGCGCACACAAGTCGCCGATGCGTTTAGTTTTCAATATTTGGGCAGAAATAGCGTACCAACAAACTCACTAGGCGTGGCAACAATTCTGCTAGAGCCTGATGATGGTAGTGTTTATCATGAGATTAAAATATTTGATTTAGTGGGAATATTGGTTTACTCAAGAATTTTTACTATGCCCCCACAGGCTGTATCATCATTATCTGATTTGCCCGTTCAAGATATTGTTTCGGCATCTGCGGCAGCAGTATTAGAAGGTGTTGCTACGGCTACAGCACAAGCCGTTATTTCTACAGCACAAGCCGTTATTTCTACAGCACAAGCCGTTATTTCTACAGAACAAGCCGTTATTTCTACAGAACAGGCAGTCATCTCAACGGCACAAGCTGGTATTGCAACAACACAAGCCGCAAACGCTCTATCGTCTGCTTCTAGTGCTGAAATTGATGCATCGGCAGCATTAGCAGATAGGATTTTAGCAGAGACTGCGCGTGATGCTGCACTTATTCAGGCTGGTGTATATGTTGACGAACCGACTGGTCGCGCAGCAGTAGCCGATGGCGTAGCATTCAAAGTGCAGGGTTCGGGAGATGTTGCTGCGTATGAATATCGTCGTACAAATTCTTCCGTATCAGTGCTAATTGCCACATATCCCTCAAAGAGTTACATAGATACTAGGGTTACTACTAAAATCGTTAGTAAGAATTTAATTAATCCTGCAACTTTGCAAGTTGGTAAAACTGTCCATACAGATGGCACTCTGATTACTGCTGGCAGTTTTACTGCATCTGGCTATATCGCCGTTTCACCTCTGACAGCTTATACGAAAACTGCATCTACCGGAGCGTGGGCTGAATATGATGCTAATAAAGTATTTATTCAATATACAGTCTTGACCGCAACAATTACAACTGGTGCAACTACTGCATTTATTCGTGCGTCTATGCTAACAGGGGCAACGTTTGACATTCAAAAAGGTGGTGTTTTAGGTGATGCAGACACTTATGCAGAAAAATCATTAGTTGCAAATCAATACTTAGATTTAAGTATAGTTAAGCCAACTATTACTCAAAACAATAAATTAGATAACTCTATTTTATTGTCTGCCAGTCAAACAAGTTTTCTGACTAGAACGTCACCCAATTTGTTTGATATTAATACTTACTCAGCATCTACTATATTGACTTGTGCAACAGTTAGCGGAGTATTGTACGCGACAACAAAAACAAATGCCTTTTGGTACACATCAGATATTATTCCTGTCACTGCCTCCACTTCATATACTTTTTCAAAATTTGGGGTGTGGGTACAGTATGATGTAAACATGAATGTTGTCGCATATAATACAACTGCATACTATGTGCAATCGACAATTACAACTCATGCCTCAGCCGCATTTATAAGAATTAGCTACCCTTATTCAAATGTTACTGACAGTACAGTGATGTTTTGTTTGGCTAGTCAATACCCATCTCTCTATATCCCGTATAACCGCTACGTCTTATCTAGTGAAGTTTCAGCAGATAGCGCATGGAGAGGTAAAACAATTCTGTGGTTGGGTACGTCAATCCCTACAGGTGGTGGCTATCCTGAGAATGTCTCAGCAAACCTATCCGCCACTTTAAACAAGAAAAGTACTAATGGTGGTCGTGTTCGCGCAAGAAAATCCGATGGAACTTGGTTTGCACAGTCCGAGTTGATACATCAGTTTACACTATCAAAAGCAGACGTTGATGCTAGGTACGGTGGTAATTTAGGATTGAGCGTTAGTGCGTCTGATTATTTAACGTTAAGCGGTGGAGGGCCAGTATTAACTCAACCGATGCTAGATGCACTGACTGCAAACAATTATGAAGTTAGATTATTACCTAACATCGCAGCTTCTGATCTGTTTATTTTGGATTACGGTATTAATGACCGTAACGGTCAACTACCGAACATTTCCGTCCCATTTTTGACGTGTGAAGAACTTTTAACGGCTGGTGATTTATACAATCGTAATGAGTTTTTGGGGGCTATGAATTTTCTGATTAAAACAATTCAAGATGCCAAAGCTGCTCTGAGTGATAAGAACTATCGCATTGTCATTGTCAATCATCACAATAAAGGTGCAACTGCAAGCAGCGAACGTAACGTAGTTACTGCTCAAGAAAATCTTGCTAAGTATTGGGGATTTCCCTTAATTAACGTAGCAGATAATGTGGGGGTTAACCCTTCTACTCTTGCGAGTTTGACTACAAGCGGTGATGGTTTGCACTTTGTAACTGGCAGCAATTTAGAGAAACGGTACACACGTTACATCACTGCAAAGTTACGCGAAATAGATGCTTGATTTTTCTGAAGCTAAAACCTTTGTGATGGGTGGTTTATGCGTATAAAACTAGCTACACCGCTCATTGGCGAGTTTCCACGCTACGCAGATGTGAAGCTCCCTGATAACGGGATTTATCTAACTTATGATGACACTAAAGAGCAGTAATAGCTACATCGTGGCTGAACGCATTAACAGCGATGTTAATGCGTCAGTCACTTACAAAACAGATTTAGAGCAGTACGGCAAGCCTGAACATTGGTGTTTGCCTACCGCTTTTGGCGACTGTGAAGACTACGCGCTTTTAAAGCGTAAAATGTTAATAGATGCAGGTTTTGATCGAGACAAAATTCATTTATGCACTTGCTTTGTTGGTGGTGCTGGTCATTGTGTATTGTTGGTTGAAACAGATCGCGGCAATTATATTTTAGACAATAATCAACCAGAGCCAGTCCAGCCAAACTTTCTATCTTACAAGTGGGATAAAATACAGAAGGGTGACAAATGGTACGAGTTATCGTTTTAGCTTTATTTTTAAC
>NZ_CALETI010000481.1 GCF_937920075.1 uncultured Agitococcus sp. | reverse complement strand
CAATTATCCTTAACCTGGATTTTTGGTTGATATAGACAGCATCCGCCCGCACTATTTAGAGCATTACCCACTGCAGCACTTAGTAGATTTGGAGTTTTTCCATTATTAGTGATTGCCATCTTCTTTTTTAGAGGTGTTGGCACTTTTATGGGAACTTATTATTTGTCTTTGGTGGCGCGTAATGTGGTGTATCAATTACGCAAAGAGCTATTTGCTAAACTCTTAGTTTTACCTAATCATTATTATCATCTACATTCGGCAGGGCATCTTAGTGCCAAATTAATTTATGATGTTGAGCAAGTGACTGAAGCCGCTAGTGAGGCCCTAAAAACCTTAGTGCGCGAAGGTTTTGTGGTGATTGGTTTATTAGGTTATTTGTTTTATACCAACTGGCGACTCTCTATCTCATTGTTAATTATTGGCCCAATTGCCGCTGCGTTGGTGCGTACTGCCAGCAAACGCTTTCGTAAGTTGTCACACAAAATCCAAAATACTATGGGCGATGTGAATCATATCGTCAATGAAACCATTCAAGGTTTTGCAGTGGTCAAAAGTTATGGTGGACAAGAGTTTGAATCGAAACGTTTTGAACAAGCTTCCCAAGAAAATCTGAAACAAAGCATGAAAATGGTAGTGACGTCAGCACTCAATACGCCCGTTATTCAATTTTTAATGGCGATTGCCATGGGTGGTGTGGTGTGGTTGGCCTTGCAGCCACATATTTTGGGTGATGTGTCCGCAGGTGCGTTTGTCGCTTATATTACCGCCGCAGGTTTGTTGTCTAAACCTGTCCGTTCTTTAACCGACGTGAATAGTAAAATTCAAAAAGGTATTGCCGCAGCGCAATCTGTTTTTGATTTATTGGATTGTCCTGTTGAACCAGATACAGGGACTTATCAAGCCAAAAAAGTAGAAGGTCGTTTAGAGTTTAAGAATTTATCGTTTAGTTACCCCACAGGTGACACTGTCTTACACAATATTGATTTAACCATTCCTGCGGGTAAAACAGTGGCTTTAGTTGGCCGTTCAGGCTCTGGTAAAAGTACTTTGGTGAGTTTGATTCCTCGTTTTTATGAAACAACACAAGGCCAGATTTTATTAGATGGCCATGCCTTGTCGGAATATACCTTAGCCAATTTGCGTGAGCAAATTGCGACAGTGAGTCAAAAGGTGATGCTGTTTGATAACACCATTCGTCACAACATTGCCTATGGTGATTTGGCTAATAAAACCGATGCCGAAGTCGAAGCTGCTGCTAAAGCGGCGTATGCCCATGACTTTATTATGAAGTTACCCGAAGGCTATCAAACACGCGTTGGTCAAGATGGTACACAACTATCAGGTGGACAACGTCAAAGGATTGCTATTGCTCGTGCCTTATTAAAAAATGCGCCAATTCTAATTTTGGACGAAGCAACCTCTGCTTTAGACAATGAATCTGAATTTTATATTCAAGAAGCTTTAGAAACGGTGATGAAAAATCGAACCACCTTAGTCATTGCTCATCGACTATCAACCGTCGAAAAAGCG
>NZ_CALETI010000480.1 GCF_937920075.1 uncultured Agitococcus sp. | reverse complement strand
GGCATTTGCTGCAAATTGATAGCTAATGACTAGGAGTATGAGATAGATTTACAGTCTATGTAATCCCATTAGCATTCATTAGCAAAACTAAGCGTGATGACTAGAGTTGGTGAGATACGCGTACCAACGGCACACTGAGTAAAAGTCAGATGTATTCCCACCGAGCATTCATCACCTATTTAATTAACCAGCAACTAGGATTAATGAAACAGTCCTGCTCTACCTGCTGAGCTACAGTCTTATGCCAATTTGGTGATAAGACTGACGGGAATCGAACCCGCGACACGGTCGTTTTCAGCGATGTAGTTCCATAAGCATTTGCTAGTTAAACTTTAATGACACGACTAAAGGGATGAGAATGTCACCTTGTCTAAAACAAGGTGTTGGATTCGAACCAACAATACACCAATGTACTTCCATCAGTATTCGTGCCAAATTCTGTGTGGTTTGCTAGGGCAGCCACAAGAGCCGCCCCTACAACAACACTTTATCAATGACCTCAACCCAATGATTGGCACTCAATTGATTGTTGGCGAATAGCCCAATCAACTTAAATACTTCATCACTAAAGCCACCGATATTCAGAATATCTTCGCTATCTGCTGCTTGGGTGCTGGCAGAAGGTTGGATATCAATACAAATCAATTTGGCTTTTGGATTGCGTTGTTTGATGATGGCC
Organism: uncultured Agitococcus sp.; assembly: GCF_937920075.1. GTDB lineage: Bacteria > Pseudomonadota > Gammaproteobacteria > Pseudomonadales > Moraxellaceae > Agitococcus. The sequence continues at coordinate 1,605 of NZ_CALETI010000480.1, read as the reverse complement.
CACTGACGCATGGTTTCGCTTGCCCCATAAGCATAATTGCGTAGCCAAGACTCGTTATCAGAGACAAAAATCACCACATCAACCGCCGATTTTTGGTTGTTTAACCAAGTCAACGGTGCGCTACAATCTGTGCCACCACCACCAATACTTGCCAAACGTTTGGCATTGGTTAGAACGCTATCACGGCTATTCAAACGTATGTCTACCACCTTGTTTTCAAAAGGCAACACAACGGTTTGTGGGTTATTACGCAACATTGCCGCAGAGACCAAACCCGCTACATCAATACAACGTACAGAACTGGTTGCGCCTTTGCGATAACCTGTGACTACCGATTGCATTGAACCTGACACATCAGGGCAAACCACAACTTTCTTTCCTTGCAAGTCTGGGACATTGCTTAAAGCAACTTCCAACGCATCTTGCAAAGCATCGACAATGGGTGCAGGCATCTCTTGTTTAGCCGCTTGGTAAGCCATCATCAGTTGATAGGGTAAAGCATTGCTTTTGCGAATGCTCTCTTTATCACGCAAACGATCAGCGACCCAATTCACCATCTTCGCATCATTAAACACGCCATGACGTAGCAGGGTGTTTAGATTGATACGCAAGGCTTGCCAACCCATATTTTTGCCAATATTTGTCCATTGCTCAGTGTTCAAGGTCAAATGAGTCAACATTTGAAAAGGCACATCAGGCAAATCGATGCTGACACCACGCTTAACTAATTCATAATCTTGAATCACTTTAGGCAAGGCGTTGACATCAAAAGGCTTGCCAATTAACCAAGCAAAAACAGCGGCTTGCTCTGCATTTTTAGGTTGAGGGTGAACCATCTTCACCACATCAGCCAACGAAGGATCATTACCCACAGCAGCATTAAGCAGTTTTTGGGTAGAGGCTTCGTTTAACCATGTTTGCACCAAACGTTTTGGGCGAGAACCCAAGGATTTTCGACCAGTTACGCCAGAGCGCACGATTTGTACAAAGTTACGCAACATCTTGCCGTTGTTAACTACACGAGCAAAAGCCACTGCAAAATAAGCACTTTGACGTGCTGCCAAGATCGCCAACAACACGGCTGGCATATCTTTCATTGCCCCTTGTTCGCGGCTATAAATCGCCAATTTAGCCAAGAATTCGTCGTCAATTTCTTGCGCTGTGGTTAATACCTTTTCCAACTGCATCTCGGCAGAGCTATAAAAGGTATGATTCAAACAACCTGTCATGGCATATTGTGCAAGGGCATGACGAGGGGTGAAAGCATAAGCATTGCCGCCTGCTTCATTTTTTGTATTGGTTGATGGCAACAACTTTCCAACCATTGATTTAAACAAGTTTGCATTTGCCATGTTAAAAACTCCTGTTTTTATAGACTTCGTATATTTAAGTCATTTTGAATTTTTTGATTTTCAATTTGCACAACCTGGTCAACCCTCACTATCAGCCTTAAAAGCAATTGTAAAAACCGTTCTTGGTAATAAAGGATTCATGATTGTGCCAGGTGAATCAACGTCCTCTATTTCAGAAATACTTACTGTAATGCCTATCGCCATTTATACAAATAGCGCAATGAATGAAACGCACCAAGAATTTGTTGATCAG
>NZ_CALETI010000479.1 GCF_937920075.1 uncultured Agitococcus sp. | reverse complement strand
ATATTTAAATTATTGATAAATATAATTTTATTAAGTGGTATATTTTGTGAAAAGGACAAAAGCATTTAAACAATTATAAAAGGATAAAAAGATGCGTTATTTAGTTGCTTTGGTGATGTCGCTGTCATTAGCCTCATGTAGCATTGTGTCATCAACCCCTGTATTAAACCAAGTATTAGCCAGCAAAGGCGATACCCGACCGTTTGATGCGCCCTTGCCTGTTAATACCGCCCACAAAAAATTAGCCATTGGCTATTCCACCACTGTAGGCGTTAAAGAAGATGGCACGGTATGGAGCTGGGGTAGTGACTATGATGGCAGCTTGGGCAATGGTCGCAAGCCTACCCAGCAACCCATTCCAACCCCCATTGCAGGCATGACCGATTTTGTCGAAGTGGCAGGCACAGGCAGTCATTTTTTAGCCTTGCGTAAAGATGGTACGGTGTGGGCATGGGGCGATAATAAATATGGACAGTTAGGCTACTCAACGACTAAAAACTATTCGGCTACGCCGCAGCAGGTGATGGGATTGAAAGATATTGTGAGTGTAGCAACAGGGTATGAGTTTTCTTTAGCACTTGATAAACAAGGCACAGTGTATATGTCGGGGGTGAGCAAATTATGGAAGATTAATGTAGATAAACCCTATGAGCAATTAAATAACTTGGGCTTTAGAGCCATTGCGCAACATGAAAATACCATAAAAATCATAACAAATACAGCCCATGTGATTTTAATGAAGGCAGATGGGGAGCTTGTATCGTGTTGTGACGGCACGGTAAAAGAATTTCCTAAAAATGTTGTTGATATTGCGATGGCCTCAGTTGCAACTTATTTTTTATTGTCTAATGGCCTCGTGTTTGCTGAAGGACAAAATCGTGGCGGTGGGTATTTAGGTCAAGGTGACTTTACGTCACATACAGGCTTGGTACAAGTTAAGAATATTGGCAAAGTTAAAAGTATAAATGCTAATAGTGGTTCAGGTGTTGCCTTAGATGAAAAAGGCCGAATATGGCAATGGGGGGCTAATGTTCGTTATCCATTGATTGCAGGGGTGCAAAGTAACTACGAGCCATTACCTGTTCATATCAAGATCGGAAGAGC
>NZ_CALETI010000478.1 GCF_937920075.1 uncultured Agitococcus sp. | reverse complement strand
TTATTAGGCAATCCACAGATAACCCTATTATTGAGTTAAGCGCGGCTTTACGGCGTGTTATGGAGTCATCTAGCCATATTACCGTAAGTGATATTGTTGAAATGGTGAATGAGTATGATAAAGATGGCGCAAAAATTGGGATGATACAAAAACATGAGATTGCAGATTATTGTTCGGACGCATTAAAGAATGGCATGGACTGTCGCTATTTAGCGTATAAAAACGAGTCTATAGACAAACAAATGATTGCTATTCGCTCAATGTTGCACGGCCGTGATGTGCAATCGTTTGTTGCTGGAGAACCTGTTTCGTCGCTAACTGGTATTTACAAGGTCATTAACAACAACTATGAGGGAGTGATAACTTCCATCGGCAATCCTTTTTTAATACACGGCATAGCGTGCGTATCGGTTACATTAGACGGAAATCTAACAGTTAACGCCGCGATTGACACGAAAGAAAAACGGAATAAAGAAGATGGTTTTTTTAGGACGTTTAACAAGCTAAAAGCTCAAAGCGGTCTAACATTAGACTACAAAATCAAGGCGGAATTGTTAGAACAGGCAGAGGAAGCAAGCGCACAAGGTTACATGATAAAAGAGTCAATAGCAGAATTAAGGCCGTGTGTAGCGTCAACAGTACACAAAGCGCAGGGTTCTACGTTTGATGTTGCTATTGTTGATGTTGCTGATATTTTAACAATGCGTAACCGTAGCGAGGCTTTACAGTGTTTGTATGTTGCAGTTACGCGCCCTAAAACGTATTTAATTTTGGTTGTATAAGATGACACTAAAAACAATGATTGATAACACCATATCAAAACAACCACTTATTAAACCATCACGCACCAAAAAACCTATAAAACACACTGAGGCTAACTATCAGCAACAGGTTGTAGAGTGGGCAAGGTGGGCGCATAAAACAGGTAAATACCCCAACCTAGACTTGCTTCATTGTTCACTCAATGGCGTAAAACTATCAGCACTACAGGCGACAAAATCAAAACAACAGGGAATGTTGAGCGGTGTACCTGATTTGTTTTTGCCTGTTCCGATTGGTGGTTATCATGGTTTATTTATTGAGATGAAAAGCGACAAAGGGCGATTATCTACTAATCAAACTTGGTTTTTAAGCAAAGTCGAATTGTTAGGTTATAAAATTGCAGTTTGTTATTCAGCAAATGAGGCTATAAAAACAATCGAAAATTATTATTTTGTCCCAAACTAACAGCGACAAACTAACGATAAATACATAAACTAATTTT
>NZ_CALETI010000477.1 GCF_937920075.1 uncultured Agitococcus sp. | reverse complement strand
GTTTCTGCTACTTCTCGTAAATTTACCTTAGTAATATTCCCCGAAGCTTCGAGTTTTGCACGACCAGCGGTATGAATAACCGCCCGACGCATATCGTCATTACTAAAGTTATCAAGCATAATAATATCAGCATGAGCGTTTAAGGCTTCCTCCAACTCGGCAAAAGTCTCTACTTCTACCTCAACAGGTTTATTGGGAGCAATTTGCCGCGCTTGGGTAATAGCGGCTGTAATGCTACCAGCAGCCATAATATGATTTTCTTTAATTAAAAAGGCATCAAATAAACCTAAGCGGTGGTTTTTGCCTCCACCAACACCAACAGCATATTTTTGTGCAATACGCAAACAGGGTAAAGTTTTGCGCGTATCTAATAATTGTGTCTGTGTTCCTTCTAAAAGGCCAACGAGTTCACGGACTTTTGTGGCAGTTCCCGATAAGGTTTGAATAAAGTTGAGTGCAGGGCGTTCGCCAGTTAATAAACTACGAGCATTGCCTGCTAATATCAAAAAAGGTGTATTAGCAGCCAAAAAATCACCTTCTTGAGCTAACCACTCAATGTCAACGGAGGGATCTAATTGCTTAAATAAAGCATTAACCCAAGGTTGACCAGTTAACACCATTGGTTCGCGTGTAATAACGCGTGCTTTTGCGTAGTTATTGGCAGGAATTAATTGTGCGGTGATGTCTCCATCACCAATATCTTCGCTTAAAGCCAGTTGAATGTTTTGTTGAATGGCTTGATTGAGTAAAGTTTGACAAATCATATCGCTAACATCTTTAAGTTTTGAACATAATTTGAGAGTATAGGCGTTAAGAGCAATGAAAAAAACTGTTTTGTCTCTTTAACTATTGTTTAGATATGGTTAAATTAGAAGGATTATAAGCTGTTTGTCTGTTGCATTGATCATTGTTGTGTTAAAACAGTGTGTACATCTAAATCCATATTGTCGGTTGAAAATAGATCGTACATAAATGAACTTGCAATAAACGCTTGTTTAAACAAGATGGATACAAAACAGAAAAATACAGTGTCTACATTTAAAAAAAGATTATTTTATTTTGTGAATTAGATCACAAAGTATAAGTTATGTTTACAAAGAATTAAATTATTAAAGCAGGAACGATTCTGATGAGTGCTCCACAAAAGCTTCCCGCAGTATTGGAAGGTTTGCGTACAGTTATTGAACCCAAAATTAACGCTACATTACATACGATGATGACTCGCCTTGAGGAAATTGTGTATCAGTGGTGTCAAGGGTTAAGTGATGCTGAGCAGCAGCGTTATATGGATATTATTATTGCTGTGCGCCGTGAGCGTGCTCAAATTGAAATGGACTTTTCCAAAGCACTAACCATGAGTTTTGTTCAACTGCCTAATATTAAGCCACCTATTGAGTCTGGTAAAAAAGCACCTAGCTTAAGTGGTTTTGATTTTGACTCTTTATCTTTAGTGGATAGTGAAGATATGGAGATCACGGTCACTGTCGATAGTATGGTGGCGCGTACTCGTTTAGATTATGCCAATTTATATAGTTTGCTGCGTCAACGTTTTTTGCATATTGCACCAAGTTATAATTTAATTGAGAAAAATTTCCCCTTAGATACAGGTGCTTTAGCCCAACACTTTCAAAATTCAATTAAACATTTAGTGTTAGAAGTCTCTCAAAAAGTATTGATTTTACGTGTATTTCAACAGGAATTTTTGAGTCAGTTATGGCCAATTTTAGAAGAAGCTAATCAATATTTAGTTAAAGCAGGTATTTTGCCTGAACTAAAATCAACATTTAGTAATGCAGCAAAAAAAGAGAGTGATTACGATGAAGTCATGGCTCGTAAAGAGCAAGAAGAAAAAGAAAGAGCTGAAAAAGGTGATGAGCCTGAGAAAAAGTTAGATACAGAAGATATTTTTACCTTTTTAAAAGATGTACACAAAATTGGTAATTCAGGGCCATCTGCTAATGAGTTGCCAATTCCAGCCGCTGCGAATGGTGAAGTTATTACGGGTGCTACTTATCATGGTGGTGAATATGTTGGCGGTGGCGGTGTAGGTTTGTTACCTGCGTCAGCAGTTGGTGGTAGTGTGGCTGCTGTACCTTTAGTGCCGCAAAATATTGCTGAAACAGCCAAAGTACAAGCATTAGCGACAGAGCAATTAGTAGGCTTATTATCAAAATTACAAGAAAATCAACCTAAAGCCAAATTAGTCGAAGATGATTCCTCACCAACAGTTGCTGATGTACGTTCTGGTATTCGTAATAATTTAAAATCTGATGAGAAAAAAGTTGAAGCGGTGCGTCAGGCTGACGAAGATGTTATCAACCTTGTTTCTATGTTATTCGATTTCATTTTAGATGATGATGATTTACCCACAGCCATGAAAGCTTTGTTGGGACGTTTACAAATTCCATTGTTAAAAGTGGCGATTATTGACAAATCGTTCTTTAATGCAGAAAAACATAAAGCTCGTCAATTACTGAATTTATTAGCTAAAGCAGGTATTGGTTGGAACCAAAAAGATCCTGGTGGCGATGCTTTATACGCCAAAATTGAAGAAGTTGTTTTTAGAATCTTAAATGAATTTATTTCTGATTTAAGTATTTTTGATGATTTATTAAAGGAATTTTCTGATTTTTATGACCAACAACAAAAGCGTACAGAGTCTATTGATAAACGTACTCGTGAAGCTGAAGAAGGCCGTGCTCGTGCAGATATGGCTCGCGCGATGGTGCAACAAACCTTAAATCGTCGTCTGACTGGTCGTCAGTTACCTTTAGTTGTTGTTAAGTTATTGCAAGAAGGATGGAAGCACGTCTTGTATATCAACTGTCTAAAAGAAGGTACAGAATCAGAGCCGTGGAAACAAGCCGTTAAAGTCGTTGATGCGGTGGTGTGGAGTGTCATTCCACAACCAGGCGCAGAATGGATAGCTCGTTTAAAAAATGTTTCGCCTAAGCTCATGAATAGTTTACGTAAAGGCTTAGCAGCGGTTAATTATGACGCCTTGGCAACAGAAGCATTATTAAAAGAGTTGGCGGATGTTCATCATGAATTGATGGGTGGTCATGCCATGCCCACAGTCACAGTTTTAGACCCAGAAGCGGCTAAGACTGAAGCTCCTAGCCAAGGTACTATTTCTGCAGAGCAAATTGCTAATAATAGTCAAGCAAATCAAGCAACGGCTGTTGTGCTACCGAGTGATAGTTTACAACCTGCATTAGCAGAAACCTTACCTAGCGATAATGAGCATTTGCAAAAAGTGAATCAGCTTAATGTCGGTAGTTGGGTAGAGTTTATTCAAACTGATCGTCGTGATCGTCATAAGTTAGTCGCGAGAATTCGTTCCGTTGATAAGTTGATTTTTGCCAATAGGCGCGGTATTAAAGTTGCCGAAATGAGTGCCATGAAATTAGCTGTTGATATGAGTCAAGGTCGGGCACGAATTATTGAAGAAGCACAAGTCTTAGATAAAGCATTGGAGTCGGTGATTGGTAACTTACGTACCCTTGGCGAACAACATAAACAGCAATCTTGAGATCAGTGATGACGGTTGGTTAAGTCTAGCCCGCCGTTGTCCTTCCCCAAATTTTAATCAACGTCCAGATACGCCAATATCTTTAGTGGTTGTTCATAATATTAGTTTGCCACCTTGTCAGTTTGGTGGTTCCTACATCGAGCAGCTTTTTACTAATTGTTTAAATCCTAATGAGCATCCTTATTTTGCTCAAATTGCTCATTTGCAAGTTTCTGCTCACCTATTGATTCGTCGTACTGGTGAAGTAGTGCAGTTTGTACCTTTTACAGCACGCGCATGGCATGCAGGACAATCCCTGTATCAAGGCCGCGCAAATTGTAACGATTTTTCCATTGGAATTGAGTTAGAGGGAGCGGACGAAATCCCCTATGAACAGGTACAATATCAACAACTGGCAAAGATTATTTGTGGTCTAAAAAAGTCTTATCCAGCGATTGCTGAGCATATTACAGGGCATTCCAATATTGCCCCTGAGCGAAAAACTGATCCTGGTCCTGCGTTTGATTGGTCAATGTTAAGCCGTTTGCTTGACCAAGAGAGTCAATTATGAAGTTAATTTTAGTGTTGTTAGTACTAATTAGTCGTGAGTTGGTAACTCCAGCTTGGCGTAATTTGCTAACAAAACCTTCATATTGGTGGCGCGATTTATGGTTGAATGTGGCAAGTAAACAAAATTTATCAGCAAGTCTTGTTTTAGCAGCTTTGTCATTATTGCCTGTCATGATTTATGGTGTTTTGTTCTTGTTTTTACAAAAAGCGCATTTTATTTGGCAGTTTTTATGGGGAGCAGTGATTTTAGTATCTGTTTTTATTGATCGTCGTTTGCCTACCGTATTAAGTGAAGCTCGGCAATTAAGTCTGCAAAAGGCCAACGTCAGCGAAGATCAATTGACTCAGGTTCGTTTACAACTATTTAATAGTTATTTAAAAGAATTATTTGCTCCATTGTTTTGGATTTTTTTATTAGGGCCGTGGGGCGTGTTATTGGTGTCTGTTTATTATTCTTGCCGTATTTGTCAGGAACAAGAGCAAAATTTATTGCTCAAAGATGTAGCAGAAAAAAGCTTGTGTTATTTAAATTGGTTACCTAGTCGAGCCTTGGCATTATCTTTTGCTTTAGTTGGACAATTTATGCCAGTTTGGCAATATTTGCTTAACACCTATCAAACCTCTGTCTCGCCCTTAACTTTAATAGAGCAGTCGGCACATTTAGCAGAGACAGAAACGAGTACTTTGCAAACAGAACATACATGGTTAGCAACACTAGCATCTTATGAA
>NZ_CALETI010000476.1 GCF_937920075.1 uncultured Agitococcus sp. | reverse complement strand
CCCCACGCTATGGCCAAGTCAGATTCTATGTTGTGTTTAACCCTCGTTTTGAACACGATGCAACATGGCAACAATTCATCATTAACAAAGACGAACGCACCCTACACATAACAATCAATTGGCAAGATAACCCGTGGTTTCCTGAGTCGCTAAATAATCAACGACTAAGAGACTTGCGAGGCGATGCGGGGCGATACGCTTGGATTTGGGAGGGGCAATTCCTAAAAATCAGCGATAACTCAATCTTGGCCAAGAAGCTGAAGATGCTTGATTTTGAGATTAACCAAACATTTGGTACACCGTACATCGGCATAGACTGGGGTTTTAGTGTTGACCCGACTGCAATTATTGAGTGTTATATTTTTCAGGATAGTTTATATATTAGAAACGCGGCATCAAAAGTTGGGCTTGAGTTAGATGACACAGGCGCGTATCTTATTGACCATGTGCCTAATGTGCTAAAATACACATCAAGGGCTGATTGTGCGCGGCCTGAGACTATCTCAAAAGTAAAAAAAGAGATACCATTGATTAAAGGTTGTACAAAGTGGAAAGGCAGCGTAGAAGATGGCGTTGTAGCATTGCAGACATTTAAGGCAATCTACATTCACCCCGATGCGCAGTGTTGTTTTGCAGAGTTGGCGGCGTATAGCTATAAAACAGATGATACTGATAACCCGACTACTGACATTGAAGATAAAAACAATCACTATGCAGACGCGCTACGCTATGCGATAGAGCCGATTGTTAATGCTAAAACCGAATTAAGAGTGAGACGGCTATGAGTAAAAAATGGTGGCAATTTTGGAAACAAGAGCAAAAGAGCCAGTTTTTAAACGTACTCATTCGACAGCAAGGGGCTAATTTTAGCACCTACAACTTTGCCAACTTTATCGAAGAAGCCTACAAACTTAATCCGACTGTTTACGCTTGCATACAAGAATATGTCAAGGCGTGGAACTCATGCCCAATTATTGTTAAACGTGGTGAAGATGTTGTCACTAATGACACACTGACTAAACTATTGAGCAATCCAAACGAGCAGCAGTCATGGTTTGAGTTTTGCGAACAGGCGGTTATTTATTATTTATGTGGTGGCGAAGCACCGATTTACGGTGATGCGGTTATTCCGTCAAGATTACCGAACGAGCTATGGATTTTGCGTCCAGATTGGCTTACGCCGATGATGTCTAGCGAGAGCATGGGCAAGGTGGCGTTATGGCAGTACAGCGCAAGTGACACAACAGCAAAATCAATGCAGATATTCCCTAGCAATTTATTATTGTGGAAAGCATACGACCCATTATGCCGTCATCGCGGCTCTAGTCCTTTAGCACCAGCCGCCTATGCTATTGACCAGTTAAATGAATACTCTAAAACCAATTACGCTTTACTTAAAAACGGTATGCAGCCAAGCGGCGCATTGACTACTGAGCAAAATCTAACCGAAGATAGTTTTGAACGATTAAAGGCGCAAATTAACGATACATACATGGGCAGCGAAAACAACGGCAAGCCTTTAATGTTAGAGGGTGGACTTAACTGGCAGCCGTTTAGTTTTAACTTGCGAGATGCTGAGTTTTTAGGCGGTAAAACATCGAGCAAATTAGATATTTGTGAGGCGTTAGACGTACCCGCGCAATTGTTAGGCATACAAGGCAGCCAAACTTATGCTAACTACGAACAGGCACGAGCTTCTTTTTATGAAGATAGCGCAATCCCTCTTTTTAACTCGTTTCTATCATCGCTTAACCGGTGGCTAGGGTGGCGAGCAGGATTAAAACCGACAGACAGATTATGTGTTGATATTGACGCGGTAGCAGCATTAGAGCCAAGACGCGCCGAGCGTAACAAAACACTAGACACGTTACAATCAATTAGCACTAATGAGAAGCGTATGGCGATGGGGTACGAATCGGTAGATGGTGGCGATGTGTTATTGGTCAATAGTGGTTTAATCCCTTTAGACATGGCAGGGGCTGATATACCTAGCCTCACGCCTCCGAGTTTATAACGATGGATAAAGCCAAACTTAGCAGACAGCGTTACGCTAGAATGGTTTTAGCGATGCAAGAGCGCATTATGCTAAGTTATTACAAAGCAATTAACGCTGAGATTAAACGAGCAGGACGTACCCTAGCTGCATTGTATAAAGAGGGGGTGACTGATTTTAATGATGTTCAAATCGAACACGGTGAAAAGATGTTTAAGATACTCTCAGGTTTAAACAAACAAGCGATAAGCCTCACTAAAAAAATGGGTTTTATTGAAATTAAAAAAGTCACGTTTGAATCGAACATTGAAGAGCAGATTTATAACACATTGCTTGCAAACATGGCCATTACTGCTCAAAACATTGCACAAACAACCGTTGCAAGTGCTATGGCTGTCATTGCGGCAAGCATGGAGCAAAACGTACTTGCAACAACCGTACAGACTGAGACGGTTTTAGATATAACCACAGGGCGCACGAGAAGCACTAGGTCACCAAAACAAACGCCGTTTTTATACCCAAATGACATCGCAGCTAACATCACCAAAAACATTAACAATTCATCATTAAGCCGCTCAATGACCATCGCACGAACTGAAACGCACAAGGCGACAAACACGGCGCAATTTATGCGAGCAGAACAGGCGGCAAATGATAGCGGCTTAATGGTCGAGGTCGAATGGATTGCAACAAACGACAGCCGAGTGAGAGACGCGCATCAATCAGCAGACGGTCAGCGCGTACCAATGGGTCAAAAGTTTAAAGTCGGGGGGCAATTGGTGCGTTATCCTAGCGCGCCTGAATGCAGCGCGGCTAACTCTATCAATTGCCGATGTGTACTCGGCTATCATGTTGTCTAAGGGGGCAATAAAATGAGATTACAATACACAAAGGCAATGGCCTTAGTCGATAAAGATTTTAGTGAAGAAAAAGAGGGGCTTTTTAAAGGCTATGCCGCATCCACTGGCAACATTGATAGAGGTAACGACATCATTTTAAAAGGTGCATTTACCGATTCATTAGCCAAAACAGACCCGTCTAAGATTCGCGTGTTATGGCAGCATAGCTGGGACAATCCAATTGGCAAAACGTTATCCATGAGCGAAGATGATAACGGTTTGTTAGTCGAGGGCGAATTATTGCTTGATATTGAGCGAGCAAGAGATGCGCGTACATTGATTAAAAACAATGCGATTGATGGGTTAAGCATTGGATTTACGATTGATGATTTTAGTTATGATAACAATACGCGAGTCATTAAAAAACTAACGGTACATGAATATAGTTTTGTGACTTTTGCCATGAATACAAACGCTATTGTAAATGATATAAAAAGTGCTAAACTGACAACATTGAGAGATTGTGAAAACTACCTGCGAGATGCTTGTATGATGTCACGCTCTGAAGCTAAAACGTTTTTATCTATTGTTAAGAAGTCGCGTGATGTGATGGATAACGAAGACGAAATCACAGCTTCATTAGTGAAACTTCAACAAACGTTAAGAGGTAAGTAACCATGAGTGATGAACTCAAGACTTTAATTGACGGTGTACAAAAAGCCGTTCAAGAAAACCGCACCAATTTTGAATCCCAACTTCAAGAAGTTAAAAAGTTTGGCCAAGTATCTGCTGATACTGCCGAAAAAACCGCAAAGATTGAACAAGACATTGCTGGTTTAGTGCAATCCATTCAAGAAGTTAAAAAAGCACAATTGGCACAAGCCGAGCAAAGCCAACCTGACGCATTAACCATTGAGCAAAAAACAGCTAAGTCTGCTTTGTTTAAAACCATGCAAGGTATGGCGTTAAACGATGCTGAAACAAAAGCCTTAAACACTTTAACTAATCCTGATGGCGGCTATTTAACATCGGCTGATATGAGTGGCCGTATTGTTCAACGTATCCGCGACAACTCCCCTATTCGCCGTTATGCCAATGTCAAAACCACAGGCAAAAGCACTGTTAAAGGCATTGTCAACAATGGCCGTAATGGTTATACATGGGGCTATCAAGGCGCAACTGTTGCAGATTCGACAACTAAGAAATTCGGCGAATGGCAAATTGATGTTAAAGACTTAATTGCTTATCCTGCCGCTACTACCCAAATGTTGGAAGATGCAGACTACGACATCGAAGCGATGATTGTAGATGATGCAACAATGGGATTTAGCGAAGGTGAGGCTTACGGCTTCTTGTTAGGCGATGGTGTTTTACAACCACGTGGCCTAATGACCGTTGCTACTGCTTACACTGGCGACAATACCCGCGCATGGGGTACAGTACAAAAGTTTAAAACTGGCGCAAATGGTGCTTTTGCTGCTAATCCAAACGGTGGTGATGTGTTTATTGATGCAAGCGCATCTTTACGCGCAGCCTATCGCAACGGTGCAATTTTTGGCATGAATCGCTTTACCTTTGCCGCTGCAATGAAGCTAAAAAACAGCGATGGTGATTACATTTGGCAGCCAAGTTGGAACTTAACACAAACGCCTTTCGGCTCTATTTGTGGCATTCCTGTTGACCCGTCATTCGACCACATGGCCGATGTCGCTAACGACTCGTTATCTATTTTTGTAGGTAACTTAAATCAGGCTTATCAAATTATTGACCGCCGTGGTATCTTAGTCATTCGTGACAACGTAACTACACCAGGTAAGGTTAAATGGTATTTCACAAAACGCACAGGCGGCGATGTTGTGAACTCCGAAGCCGTCCGTTTCATTGAATTTAAAGCGTAAGGGGTGCTTAAATGAGCGTTTCTAAAGATTTACACAATCAAGTTAGCGTAGGCGTTGCCATTGCTTTAACAGCCGTT
>NZ_CALETI010000475.1 GCF_937920075.1 uncultured Agitococcus sp. | reverse complement strand
TGCGTAAACAAAATACCCCCCTCAGTCCCCCCTTATTAAGGGGGGATGCCAAAGGCAGGGGGGTAAATGGATGCAAAAAAGCCTGAAAATATAAAAGGAGGGATAACTAGATGCGTTATACTGACCAACAATAATATTTATTGTTTGATTTACGATTATGTTACACCCAAGTTTAGAACCTGCTTTAGCGCAAATTCCCCAAGATCGACCTGTTATTTTATTTACCCGTCATTCCCTACGAGAGTTAGCACCCAACAATGGTGTGCCTAGTTATGATTTGCCATTAACGCCAGAAGGTGTGTTGTTGGCTGAGCAATGGGGTGCAACTTTAGGCAAAAAAATCAGTGCTTTTTATTCCAGTCCTGTTGGGCGTTGTCTGGATACCGCTTTAGCCATGGCAAGAGGTGCAGATGTAGCGTTGGCGATTGAGCAAACCAAAGTCTTAGTTGAACCTGGTTGTTTTGTGCATAGTATTCGTCATGTTGGCCCGTTATTTTTGCAAATGGGGCCAGTCGCATTTGCTAATCATCATCTACAACACATGATGGAAGGCATTTTGTCGCCCAAAGAAGGTGCTGCTAAATTAATTGAACATTTTTATCAAAGCCAACAGCAACAAACAGCAGGAAATTTAATTGTTCATGTGTCACATGACACCATTATTGCTGCTTTTATTTATCATCTTTTGCAGAAAACGCAGATTAATGAGGAAGATTGGCCGTGGATGATGGAAGGTGCATGGTTGTGGTTTGATAATTCGTCCCTATATTACTTATGGCGTGGCATACAGGGTCAAGTCAGCTTGGCAGATTATTTATAACTCCCTCTCCTTGTGGGAGAGGGTCGGGGTGAGGGGTTATGACAACAGCATTAGTGATCGAGAATCTAACCAAAACCTACAAAAATGGTTTTCAGGCCTTAAAAGGCATTAATTTACGTGTTGAACAAGGCGAGTTTTACGCGCTCTTAGGGCCAAATGGCGCAGGTAAATCAACAACGATTGGCATTATTAGTTCTTTAGTCAAAAAGACCACAGGTAATGTCTCGGTATTTGGTTATGACTTAGACCAAGATTTATCTTTAGCGAAACAACAACTGGGTGTTGTGCCTCAAGAGTTTAACTTTGGTCAGTTTGAGAAAGTGGTTGATATTGTCGCTACACAAGCAGGTTATTATGGCATTGATAAAAAATTAGCCTATGAACGTGCCGAAAAGTATCTCAAAAAACTGGGTATTTGGGATAAAAAAGACCAACAAGCACGGATGTTATCAGGGGGGATGAAGCGACGGTTAATGATTGCCCGTGCGATGGTGCATGAGCCAAAACTATTGATTTTGGATGAGCCAACCGCTGGCGTGGACATTGAGTTAAGACGGTCGATGTGGGAGTTTTTAACCGAAATCAATCAACAAGGCACAACGATTATTTTAACCACCCATTATTTAGAAGAAGCAGAAATGTTGTGTCGCCGTATTGCCATTATTGATAAAGGGCAAATTGTTGAAGACACCGACATGAAAACTTTGCTCAGTAAACTAGATGTTGAACACTTCTTATTGGATGTGCGTGAACCCTTAGCCCAAGCCCCACACATTGACAATATTCCGACTAAATTAATTGACGAACGAACCTTAGAGGTGGCGGTAAACAAAAGCCAATCGCTGAATGAGGTATTTAATGTACTCAATGCAATGCAAATTAATGTTTTGAGTTTACGTAATAAATCCAATCGTTTAGAAGAATTATTTGTCAGTATGGTTGAGAAAAATCTCAACAAATAATCCGAGTTTATTATGACTAATCAGCAAATTTATATTGCCTTACAGACTATTTTAACCAAAGAAATCCGCCGATTTACCCGAATTTGGGTGCAAACATTGTTACCACCTGCTATTACCATGTCTTTATATTTTGTCATTTTTGGCAATATTGTTGGCAGTCGTATTGGTCAAATGGGTGGTTTTGACTATATGCAATACATTGTTCCCGGTTTGATTATGATGTCGGTGATTACCAACTCTTATTCAAATGTGGTGTCCAGTTTTTATAGTGCTAAGTTTCAACGCAGTATTGAGGAATTGTTAGTTTCGCCTGTGCCACATCATATTATTTTAACGGGTTATGTGTTGGGTGGCGTGGCGCGTGGGTTGTTGGTGGGGTTAATTGTTACCATACTTTCTTTATTTTTTACCCATTTGTCACTGCATCATCTATTAGTGATTATTTACTCTGTGTTTCTGACTGCCACATTGTTTTCAATTGGTGGTTTTATTAATGCGGTATTTGCTAAATCTTTTGATGATATTTCGATTGTGCCAACCTTTATTTTAACGCCATTAACCTATTTGGGTGGGGTGTTTTATTCAATCGAAAATTTATCACCATTCTTTCAAAACGTCTCGTTATTTAACCCAATTGTTTATATGGTGAATACCTTTAGATACGGCATTTTAGGGGTAAGTGATGTTAATGTTGGCCTTTCTTTAACGATGATGACGGCCTTAACCATTGGCTTATATTTTTATGCTTTACGTTTGTTGTCTTCAGGACGAGGCATGAAGGAGTAATCGCATGAGTTTTAATTATCAGCAAACTGGTTTAGGTCAAGAAACCGATTACGCCTCAGATTACAACCCACAATTATTGTGTCCATTACCACGCAGCCAAGGACGTCAAGAATTATCATTAAGCAAAGACTTGCCGTTTCAGGGGGTTGATGTTTGGCATAATTATGAAGCTTCGTGGCTAAATGCTAAAGGCAAACCACAAGTGGCAATTGTTCAGTTATTAGTCCCTTGTACCTCTATATTTTTAATTGAATCTAAATCTTTAAAACTTTATTTTAATTCTTTGAATTTTAAAAAGTTTAATAATCAAAAAGAGTTTTTATCTTTGCTAGAAACGGACTTGTCTAAAGCCGCGCAAGCTCCCGTCAAAGCACGATTATTTGCTGTAGATAATGCGTATCAACTCCGCCAATTACAAGGGCAATGTTTGGATAATTTAGAGATTGAATGTGATGATTATGTGTTAAATCCAACCATACTCAGCTGTCAGCCCGCCGCACAAATTGTCTCCGAATCGCTCTATTCGCACTTGTTACGCAGCAATTGCCCTGTCACCAATCAGCCTGATTGGGGCAGTGTGCAAATTAGTTATACAGGTTATGCGCTTAACCACGAAAACTTATTACGTTACTTGATTTCTTTTAGGCAACATAATGATTTTCATGAACAATGTGTTGAGAGAATATTTACCGATATTATGCAATATTGCCAACCACAACAATTGACAGTGCAAGCACACTACACACGACGCGGAGGCTTGGATATTAATCCATACCGTAGCAATTGCCAGCCATTTGTTGAGTTCCAGCGTTTAGCACGGCAATAAACGCTTGTTAATTGTTAGACAATTGTTTAAAAAAACCGAATTTTTGTCATTTGTTCACAAGTTTACCTTGCTAATCAACAGTACACTTGCCAAAATTCAAATCTTAATTAAGGAAAATATCCCTAAGCTCAACCCAAAGAGGAAAAAATAATGGCAACTTATTTTGGTTTTGAACCCAGTACAGGGTTAAAAGCAGACATTGATAAATTATTAGCAAATTTAGCTAATAAAGCACCAGAAGCACAATATCATTTAGCTAATGAGATTTCTTTAAAATTAACTGATGAAATCATTGATGTTTTGTTATTAAATTTAGTTGATTTAATGCAGCATCATGGCGATGGTGATGGCGGTGGTTTGTTAAAGTTTTTAGGTGGTTTTTTAAAGAAAACCATGCATGGTATGTTAAAACTCATGTTAGGTAAGGCAGATAATGCCGAAGTTAACAAACGTGCTGATTATTTACGTGCACGTTCTTTAGCATTACCTAATGATATTGCTCGTATTGGTTTTAAATTAGATGCTGAAACATATCAACATTTTATGAATGCTTTTACGCAAATTGAATCAGGTAATGGTAAGGCTGTGGCTCAAGAGTTAGTTAAAACGATGAAAGTATTTAACGAAGCTTGTATCGTATCTTTCTTTGATGAATTTGTTGCGGTATTAAACTTAGGTATGATTAATCGTAAAGGTGCAAGTGTCACTCGTGGATTAATTCAAAAAGAAAGTAATTCTACGGTTGAAAAATTGATCCCATCTTTAACAGACCAGCAATTTAAAGATTTTGCTGCCTACTTTAAAGCAATGTTAGTAGAGCGTTAATCAGCAATGACAA
>NZ_CALETI010000474.1 GCF_937920075.1 uncultured Agitococcus sp. | reverse complement strand
AGCATCTGTAACGCTAGATAAATCAAGCAACGGGATTGTTGTTAAAGATGTGCAGCCAAAAAACATTGACCGCGTACTTGTACAGTTAGATAAATTAAATAAAGGCACAGTTGTTAATGCTGTACAATAAGCAAACATTGCATAAGCATCTGTAACACTAGATAAATTTAACAATGGCACAGTTGTTAATGCTGTACAATCCCTGTACTGGTTCGTTGCGTCTGCACCGTTACTTACAATATTGCCAATATCTATTGATAGTAACGAGCTACAACCAAAGAAACTGCCAATATTTAATCGTGATACGCCTTGTCCATAGTTAGCTATTTTAGTAATTTTGGCCTTATCACCAAGATTGTTAAAATAAATACCCCCGAAAAGCCTAGACTCAATCTTGACAGTGTAAATCCCACTCGCTGCATAGACGTGTGTGTTGTTACCGTTTACACCTGTTGAGTTTGTGCCATCACCCCAGTAGATTTTTACGGTTTCACTGGCAGCTTTAACGATTGGCAGCACAAACGTATTGCTTGCGCTGCCAGCCTTTGTTGTGTCAACAACAATAATCATTGGCTTAAACGGTTGTTGCTGTAAGACATTATTTTCAAAAAATGGTCTCATTAGCTTAACTCACAAGTAATTTCCAAATAAAATTGCTGTGCTGATGCAGGTGTAAACGCATCAAGTGTTGTTAAAATGCAGTAGATTGTCGTATCTGCTGCTGCACAAACGTAGGGCATTAGTGCAGTTGATAAAGCAAAAGCTGCGTCAGATGTTGTGTCTTCTGTATTACACGGGTCTAAATCAATACGCCCGATTAATTTGTCTTTGTCAGCGTAAAGCATGGGCTTTGGCGCATTGTCATTAATAGGGCTTGGTGCTGTGTGATAAAACGATAATCTAAAACGTGCTGTACAGGTTTTTTGATTAGTCAATAACATAGTCTTAACGATATACCCTTGCCCACCGTTCGCGTTTGCACAGTTAGCAAAACTAAGTAAGGTTGGTGCTGTTGTACTATTCGCAATAGCGTCATTAGCAGCATAAGCTGTTGTGTCGGCAGGGCGTGTAAATGACGCTGATTTTTGAACAGACTTGCCGCCAACAGGCAACGGATTGCTAGAGCTAACAGTGATTAGTGTACCCGTCTCATCTAAAAATGCACTCATAAAAACCTCTTTGTCTAAAATTTTAGTTTAACAATAAAATCATCAATAAGAGCAACAATGTTACCAGCACTAGACCATTGCTCGGAGTAGTCTGGTTTTGTGTATTTAGCCATTGTTACCTCTTAATAAGTAAATGCCGATGTGGGCGGTGTAAAATTAGCTAAGTACATTGCTTCTTTTACAGGAGTAAAAGAGTGGTAATGGATTCCTCTAAATTGCCAGTTGAGTGTAAATCAACTACGTTGTATAAAATTTAAAGTTTTTAATTTTAAATCCAGTGCTGTTAGAACCAGTACCGAATACAAAACCTGCCTGATTAGTGCTGTTACCAAGAATATCTCCTGATATTGTGCTAGTAGCAATCAAATTGTTGTTAATGTAAAGCTTTGGATAAGCTGTATTTGTTGTTTGTACGATTTTTACATTAAAGAATGCTGCTGACATATCGAAACCAAGATTTACATCAAAAACAAATTGGTTTTGGTAGGAGCGAAACCTCAACATACCTGTTGATTGCTCTAAATATAAGCATGGAAATCCGTCAGATGTATAAATAGACTTGTATAGAATGCGTCTATATTCTGTTGCGATCATTTTTACATCAAACTCAAGTTGCCAACCTTTACCAACTGTATTTAGCGATGACTGTACTTGACCGTCTGTTGTCCCTGTTGCGATTACATCGTCATTATCAAGCAGCAAAGAACCACTTGAATAAGTTGGTGTACCTTGCGCCGTACGTGTTGGTATAGCATTGCCGCTTGTGTCCGTAGCGTTGGTAGCAAAAGGCAATGACAACCTAAGAACACCGACACCCGAGGTCACCGTCACCGCCTTCGTCACGGCATGCGTCGCACCGTCGTCGTCGGTCACGGTCAGCGTCACGTTGTACGTGCCGGCCGCCGCGTAGGTCTTGCTCGGGCTGGTCGCCGTCGACGTGGTCGAGTCGCCGAAATTCCAGCTGCGCGACGCGATCGTGCCGTCGCTGTCGCTCGAACCATCCGTGAACGTGGCCGACAGGCCGCTCACGCTGAAGCTGAAGTTCGCCGTCGGCGCCACGTTGGTGCCGCCGCCTACTTGTTCTTTTTTTAAAACACCAAGCGGAAACATAAATCACCCCACAACTTTCCAAACATTAGAGCCTTTATAGACTAATGTTTTTGTCTCATATTGATAACTAAACGTTAAATCACCTTGTAATGAAACCCCACTAGCCACCAATGCTTGAGCAGCATAAGTACCAGTGATGCTGATATTTACACTATCACCAACAGATTTGCCTGTGCCTGTCGATGTATTAACAGTGATGCTAGTGAGTGAGTTATTAGACAACTCAATAATTGTACGACCGTTTTCAGTAACGGCACTAGCAGGGACGGTGTAGGTTGTTAGTGTTGTAGTAGAATCATTTAAAAACTGATAGCGTTGATTAGCGACAGTTGCATAACCATTAACAATGTACGACCTGATAGCAGATAACAACGCCTTAACATTACTGCCACTTTGTACAAGCACAGTTGATTCTGTACCGTCTAGCGTACCGTTTGAGCTTAGTTCGCTTATTTTCTTATCTACCATCGCATCACCTCATTTTTAAACGATTGTACCGTATATTGCACCCGTTGCAAGCCATGTTATTAGACTGTTGCCATTAATCGCGTAGTCACCATTTGCCCCACCATTGCCGCCGTCACCTGCATAGATATAGCCGATGTCGCCATATGCTTGACTATTCATGCCATTTGTTGCTGACACACTCAATACAGGACAACCGCCATCGCCTGCCGTATAAGTTTCGGCAAAATATCCCCCACTAGCACCATTTAATCTTGGATTGCCGCCATATGATACCGCAATAAATTTTGTTGCTGTTTCGCCTACATTGCCAACTTGTTGATTGTAGGTATAGCTGTAAACACTGTAAGTGTAATCTGTAAATATCGTGTCATCATAATTCATCTGGCCGACATTGCCGCCTGCACCAAATGGCCAACCACCACCACCACCCGAGCCGCTTTGTGTTCTGCCATAAAACACCCCACCACCGCCATCATTACCCGAAACCGCTCCACCACTTGCACCACCACCACCACCGCCCACAGAGATAATCCCATTATTTTCTATTTCTATAGGGTACGTTGCTCTTAATGCATTTCCACCTTTTTTGCCATGTACCACACTTGACGGATTGGCGCGATTACCCCCGTAATGCTCCCAATACCTCGGGTCATGCCGAGGGTCATCATAAAATGCCCTACCACCACGGCCACCATCACCACCACGGCCAGCAACAATTGCCCCCGACTCAATAATAAGTCTGATAAACACACCGCTAGGCCATGTATTAGGATTGGTTAGAGCATAGTTTGATGTATTAGATGCTGATACCAAAATACCGCTTGTAATAATAAATTCAACAATAGAGCCTGCTGTTAATGATGCAGGGTCATAATTTTTGTCGTGAGCATTTTTTAGATTTAAGTCTAATAATAAGCTTGTGTCGCTACCGTCAATATATACTCGTCTATTAACAAATGTTGCACCACCAAAAGCAAATTGACGCGCAACAAATGCCCATGTAGTGCCTGTTTGCTTTTCTACGCGCTTGGTAATTTGTAGAAGTAATTCTAAGGGTGAGCCTGTAAAATCTTGCTTTTGTTTAGACTCGATGGTCACAAAATCGCACAGTTTTAAATTAGAGTCTTTAGCATCAAGCATAAAAT
>NZ_CALETI010000473.1 GCF_937920075.1 uncultured Agitococcus sp. | reverse complement strand
CAGCTCCCCCGACTCTGTACCTTGAGCAGAGTCGAAGGGTAACTTTATGAGCACTTACACGCTAATTTTGGCGAAGTGCGTAAGCTCTATTGATTAAGCTTTAGCAAACACCCTCACCTGAGCAGGTTTTAACCTGACTTGTTGACCTGCACTAATCGCTAATTCTTGTAGTTTTGGCCGTGTGACTTCGACCTCATAATGTTTGCCATCGCTGTCTTCTAACTCAACACGAATACTCGCCCCAAAGGCTAAAATACGACTAACGGTTGCCACTAAGCCCTCGCGTGATTGTGGGTCGGTGATAATTTCTAACTCGTGCGGACGGACAAAACCCAAGGCTTCTGCACCATGCGCCACATCATGCTCGCCCAACGGCAATACTGCTTCACCACTGTGCAAATGATTATCATGGACTCGACCATGAAATAAATTCACAGCCCCTAAAAAGCTATAAACAAACGGTGTGGCAGGATGTTCATAAACCTCTTGCGGTGCACCGAGTTGTTCAACATGACCTTGATTCATTAACACAATACGGTCAGCCACTTCTAGGGCTTCTTCTTGGTCATGGGTGACAAAAATACTGGTGATATGTAATTCATCGTGCAAACGGCGCAACCAACGACGTAATTCTTTACGCACTTTGGCATCTAAAGCGCCAAATGGTTCATCTAATAACAACACACGCGGTTCAACCGCTAAAGCACGCGCTAAGGCAATACGTTGGCGTTGACCACCTGATAATTGGGGTGGATAACGGTCAGCTAACCAATCCAGTTGCACTAAGTTTAATAGTTCATGGACTTTCTTTTTGATCTCTGACTCTGATGGGCGTTGTGCTTTAGGTTTCATACGTAAACCAAAGGCGACATTATCAAACACAGTCATGTGTTTAAATAAGGCATAATGTTGAAAGACAAAACCGACTTGGCGTTCGCGGACATGAGCTTGTGAAGCATCCTCACCTTCTAAAAATACCGAACCACTATCGGCACTTTCTAAGCCTGCAATAATCCGTAATAAGGTGGTTTTGCCACAACCTGATGGGCCTAATAAAGCCACTAATTCGCCAGTCGGAAACTCTAAACTGACATTATCTAAGGCAACAAAGTCACCAAAACGTTTGTTGATATTTTTAACTTCAATACTCATGATTTATGACTCAATAACGGTATCACGTTGTAAACGCCATTCGACAAAGGTTTTAATGACTAAGGTCACTAAGGCTAATAAGGCTAATAACGAGGCCACGGCAAAGGCAGCGGCAAAACTATATTCGTTATATAAAATTTCGACATGTAAGGGCATGGTATTAGTCATGCCACGAATATGGCCAGACACTACTGACACTGCACCAAACTCCCCCATTGCCCGCGCATTGGATAAAATCACACCATACAACAATGCCCATTTAATATTGGGTAAGGTGATATGCCAGAAAGTTTGCCAACCCGATGCGCCCAATACGACGGCTGCTTCTTCTTCCTCTTTACCTTGTGCTTGCATTAAGGGAATTAACTCACGGGCAACAAAGGGAAAAGTGACAAAGATGGTGGCTAAGACCATACCAGGGATAGCAAAAATAATTTTAATGTCGTTATCAAACAACCAATCACCAAACCAACCTTGTGCGCCAAAAATTAATACATAAATTAAGCCTGCAACCACAGGGGATACCGAAAACGGCAAATCAATGAGGGTGATTAATAATTGTTTGCCGCTAAATTCAAATTTGGTAATTGCCCATGCCGCAGCAATCCCAAATACTAAATTTAACGGTACAGAAATCACGGCAATGGTTAAGGTTAAAAAGATGGCTGATTTAGCATCAGATTCGATCAAGGCGGCTAAATAAACGTCCCACCCTTTACGAAACGCTTCGATAAATACCGTTGCTAATGGCAACACTAAAAACAAGACAAAAAAGCCCAAAGCTAAACTTAATAACGTCCAACGCACCCATGTCGGTTCACGAGTAGCTGAGGAGCTTTGATAACGCGGTTTATTTAAACTTTTGCCCACATATCCTGCCATGATTAACGACTCCCACGACGTGTTGTCCATGCTTGCAACACATTAATAGCCAATAACAAGATAAAACTAATCACCAACATCACTACCGCAATCGAGGTTGCACCTGCATAATCGTATTGCTCTAACTTGGTAATAATCATTAACGGGGTAATTTCTGACACCATCGGAATATTGCCTGCAATAAATATGACCGAGCCATACTCCCCCACCGCACGCGCAAACGCTAAAGCAAAACCTGTTAATAACGCAGGGGTTAAAATTGGTAACACCACATATCTAAAAGTTTGCCAACGATTTGCACCTAAACTGGCGGCGGCTTCTTCGAGTTCGGTTTCTAAATCTTGCAAAACAGGTTGTACGGTGCGTACCACAAACGGCAAACCAATAAACACTAAGGCAACCAATACGCCTAATGGGGTAAACGCGACTTTAATACCTAAAGGTTCTAAATATTGTCCCAACCAACCATTACCTGAATAAATTGCGGTTAAGGCTATACCTGCAACAGCGGTCGGTAAGGCAAAAGGTAAATCGACTAAAGCATCAACCAGTTTTTTACCAAAAAACTCATAACGCACTAGCACCCACGCAAAAATCAGCCCAAAAACGGCATTAATTAACGCTGCGCCTAAAGATGCGCCAAAGGTTAATTTGTACGAGGCGATCATGCGTGGTGAGCTAATAATCTCCCAAAACTCGGCAAAACTCAGGCTAAAGGTTTTAATAAATACCGCTGACAAAGGAATTAATACAATTAACGACAAATACACTAAGGTATAACCCAGTGATAAATGAAAGCCAGATAGCACACGATGCTGAGCCATGATGCTCTGTACTCCAAACTTAGGCAGATAACCGCCAAAAATCGACTAACTCTTGTTCGCTAAATTGTGAACAAAAATATTCAAATAACTCCATGCCTTGTGGCCATGCACCAAAGCCAGAAGCAACATTGATATGCCCCACATCACCCAAATTTATTAACTGACTGCCCCAAATCGTTGCCCATGCTTTGGCTTTTTCTAGCGACAAATACGGGTCAGTGGTGCTAGCGATTACTAAACTTGGTACAGGTAATGTGTCTGCCAATTCACTAACGGCAATCGCAAAACGCTGTGGATCAGCAGGGGCAACCAAAAATAGACCAGCGATTTTTTCAGGACTCATCAGAGCTGCTTTAACACTGATTAAACAACCAAAGCTGTGTGCCACTAACCAAACTTTTTCGCTGCTAGAAGTGGTAATGCTTTGTTGTAAACGCGATGTCCATGTGTTTAAGTCTGGGTAATGCCAATCATCTTGTTCGACGCGCTGTGCTTGAGGGTCTTGTAACTGCCACCAAGATTGCCAATGCTCTGCCTCACTACCATGTAAACCAGCAACAATTAAACGAGAGGTTTTCATACTTATGCTCCTCAAGAACAACGTCATCACGCTATGTACGACTTAAAACTTGTGTTCAACACCCAACGCTAAAGAGCTTTCTTCGATATCATTTGGTACAACAATCACCGCATCTTTTTTCACATCTTCACGGTTGGTGTACCACACAAAAGCACGCGTTTTAGTGGTTAGGTTATAATCAGCGCCAACACTAAATACATTCTTTTCAATGCTGTTACCTGCGGCAATTTTATTGGCATCGTCTGCTTCGGCACTGCTGTATTGGGCTTTTAAAACAATGTCATTAATCTTGTATGCTGCGCCCAACAAATAAGCTTTTTCACCATCATTACCGTCATATTTTTCATTGGTGCTATACAAGGCATTCACAGTTAAATCGGCAACGTTATAAGACACTGCTAAACGGTAACCATCACCTTCTCGTGTTGAGCCAAATAACGCTGTACGACCGACAATGCTCTGATTAACACCTAAAGCGGCATATAAACCTAATTCTTGATTGTCATAAACAATAGATGCTGATGAGCCATTAGTCGCTTTGCTAGCAACATCTTGAGTCTGGCTTAAAACATTCAATTGGAAGTTTTTAAAACTCGGTGATTCATAGCCAATGGCGTTATTGGCACGATCTTCACCTGCAATGGTAAATTCAATATCACCCAAGAAGTCATTAAATAAATCGGTTTTGCCTTGTGCGGTTTTTAAGTAGGTATCAAACTTACCAAATTTGAGTGTGCCTAAATCTTTATGTTTAATCCCCACATAACGATTGCGTTGCCCTAAATCATTACCCTCTCCGTCGGTATTAATTTGCCATTCAATACCATACACCGCACTTAATTTAGCGGTTAATTCATCTTCACCTTTAACACCAAAACGTGAGGCATTACTTTGTAAACGGGTGTAGTCTTCATCGTCTGTGGCAGGGTTTTGATTATCTTTTTGATAACTTTCCACCGAAACATTCAATTGACCATAAACTTTAGGGGCTGCTTGTACTTGACTAGCCACTAATACTGAAACAACAGACAAAGCTAAAGCGTGAAGCTTCATGATGAACTCCAAAAATATAAGATAAATGTGAAAAAGGGACTTAAGTGATAAGTTAACTTTTTAAGAGTGGTCAAAAAAGTTAGTTTCGGACTTACGCATTTCGCCGAAATTAGCGCGTTTTGCGAGCTAAAAATCGTTAAAAACGATTATTTAGCAAACAAATAAGCGATAACCGCGTAAGTCCTCTGTGAGTGGCGATACTTAATCCCCAAAACTGGATTAACGTTTGCTATAAATTTGATCGAAAACACCACCATCGGCAAAGTGTGCTTGTTGAGCAGCAGACCAGCCGCCAAAGTCTTTGACCGTAAACAACTTCACAGGAGCAAATTGGCTTGCGTATTTAGCTGCAATTTTCGGATCTGTCGGACGGTAATAATTGCGCCCCGCAATTTCTTGACCTTCAGGCGAATACAAATACTGCAAATAGGCATTGGCAATTTGGGTTGTGCCATGTTTTTTGGCATATTTATCAACGACTGCAACAGGTGGCTCGGCTAAAATAGAAACACTGGGCGTGACAATCTCAAATTTCTCTGGCCCTAACTCTTTGACGGCTAAGTAGGCTTCGTTTTCCCATGCCAATAACACATCACCAATCCCACGCTCAGCAAAGGTGGTTAACGAACCACGCGCGCCCGAATCTAAGACTTTGACGTTTTGAAACAGTTGTTTAACAAACTTTTGTGCGCTATCGGCATTGGCTTTAGGTTGGCGTAAGGCATAACCCCAAGCAGCTAAATAGTTCCAACGTGCACCACCTGATGTTTTAGGATTCGGCGTGACCACTTCTACGCCTGCTTTGACTAAATCATTCCAATCTTTGATTTTTTTTGGATTGCCTTTACGCACTAAAAAGACAATGGTTGAGGCATAGGGTGAGGCATTGTTGGGTAAGCGTTTTTGCCAGTTTTCGGCAATTAAACCCCGTTGAGCAATAGCATCAATGTCATACGCTAAGGCTAAGGTGACAACATCGGCTTCTAAACCATCAATGACCGAACGGCCTTGTTTGCCAGAGCCACCATGAGATTGTTTAAAACTAATCTCCTCGCCGCCTTTGGCTTGCCAATATTTGGCAAAAGCCACATTAAAATCTTGGTATAACTCACGGGTCGGGTCATAAGAGACATTTAAAAAGTCTTTGGCAAAAGCAGCATTACCAACACCTAACGCTAACAATACCACTAATAATTTTTTAGTCATGATTCGCTCTCAAGCTACAATTTGTTATCTTGAGGCGATCATAACTAAAACCATTAACAATAAAAAAGAATATATAAATCTATGTTTATAACAAAAAAGAATATCACTTTAAACGTTTAAAGAGTTCTTTCACAAAAGCAGCCGTTTCTAAGGGATACTCCAACGGAAACATATGTCCCCCTTGGGTATAATGTAATGAGACTGGCTGCTCTTGTGCC
>NZ_CALETI010000472.1 GCF_937920075.1 uncultured Agitococcus sp. | reverse complement strand
AAAATGTCCGTGAACAGTTTTTATTATTAGCCCGCAACAGTACCCGCGTCCAACCGATGCAAGCCAGTAGTGTGAGTACCGAACACGAAAAGCGTCAGGTGGGTGTCTTACAGTTAATTGCTGCTTACCGTAACCGTGGCCATCAAAAAGCCAAACTCGATCCACTCAAATTAATGGAACGAGAACACGTACCCGATTTAGAGTTAGCCGCACATGGTTTATCGCGTGCCGACTTTGATACAGTATTCCAAACAGGTAATTTAGCCATTGGCAAGACCGAAGCAACTTTGGGCGAAATGGTCAACGCTATGGAGGCTATTTATTGTGGCTCAATTGGTGCAGAGTATATGCACATTGTTGACACCACTGAAAAACGTTGGATTCAACGCCGTTTAGAAGGCGTGCGTGGTAATCCCAATTTTTCGCCCGATATTAAAAAGCATATTTTAGAACGTTTAACGGCTGCCGAAGGTTTAGAAAAATATTTAGGTAATAAATATGTCGGTGCTAAACGTTTTGGTTTGGAAGGTGGTGAAAGTTTTATTCCTTTAGTGGATGAAATTATTCAACGTGCAGGTGGACAGGGTACCAAAGAAATTGTTATTGGTATGGCGCACCGTGGCCGTTTAAATCTTTTAGTAAATAGCATGGGTAAAAACCCAGCCGATCTATTTGATGAATTTGAAGGTAAAACCGTCAATAAATACGGTTCAGGTGATGTGAAGTATCACCAAGGTTATTCATCAAATGTGATGACGGCTGGTGGCGAATTGCATTTGGCATTAGCCTTTAACCCTTCACATTTAGAAATTGTTTCGCCTGTCGTCGAAGGCTCAGTGCGTGCGCGCCAAGTACGTCGTGATGATGTTGGTGGCAAAAAAGTGATTCCGATTATTGTCCACGGTGATGCTGCATTTGCAGGTCAGGGCGTGGTCATGGAAACTTTCCAAATGTCGCAAACCCGTGGTTATACTGTGGGTGGCACAATTCATATCATCATCAATAACCAAGTAGGATTTACCACCAATAAACGTGAAGATGCTCGTTCGACAGAATACTGTACTGACGTGGCAAAAATGGTGCAAGCACCGATTTTCCATGTCAATGGTGATGATCCAGAAGCAGTCGTGTTTATTACGCAATTGGCTTTAGATTTCCGCATGGAGTTCAAAAAAGACGTTGTTATTGATTTGATTTGTTATCGTCGTCGTGGTCACAATGAAGCCGATGAGCCGTCAGCGACTCAGCCTTTGATGTATCAAGTGATTAGTAAATTACCTAGTACACGTACTTTATATGCCGATAAATTAGTCTCAGAAAATGTCTTGACTCGTGCCGAAGCCGAAGCGATGGTCGAAGATTATCGCCAAGCTTTAGAAAATGGCCAACACGTTGTTAAATCCTTAGTGCGTGAGCCTAATAAAGCGTTATATGTTGATTGGACGCCTTATTTAGGTCACAAAGTGATTGATGATTGGTCAACAGGTATCAGTAAAGAGAAAATTGCTGAATTAGCTAGCAAATTAGTCAAATTACCTGATGACTTTGTTGTGCAACGTCAAGTTCAAAAAGTACTAGAGGACCGTACACAAATGTGGACGGGTAATATGGAATTAAACTGGGGTGCAGCTGAAGTGATGGCTTATGCGTCCTTGTTAGATGAAGATTACTTAGTACGTATTACTGGCCAAGATGTTGGTCGTGGTACATTCTCACATCGACATGCTATTCTTCATAGTCAAAAAGATGCCAAATCTTACGCACCTCTAAAAGCAATTCGTCCTGATCAGCATCGTTTTGCCATGTATGACTCGTTGTTGTCCGAAGAAGCAGTTTTAGCCTTTGAATATGGTTATGCCACTACTTATCCAAAATCATTGATTATTTGGGAAGCGCAATTTGGTGATTTTGCCAATGGTGCGCAAGTCGTCATCGACCAGTTTATTTGTAGTGGTGAAACCAAGTGGGAGCGTATTTGTGGCTTAACCATGTTGTTGCCACATGGTTTTGAAGGTCAAGGCCCTGAGCATTCATCTGCTCGTTTAGAGCGTTTCTTGCAGTTGTGTGCTGAACATAATATGCAAGTATGTACGCCAACAACACCAGCACAAATTTTCCATTTGTTACGTCGTCAAGCAGTACGCCCATTGCGTAAACCATTGATCGTCATGACTCCAAAGAGTTTGTTGCGTCACAAGTTAGCAACTTCCAATTTGGACGAATTAACCACAGGTGGTTTCCAAACGGTATTGCCAGAAGTGGAAGCGATTAATCCACAAGCCGTGACCCATGTCATTTTATGTGGTGGCAAGGTTTATTATGACTTGTTAGAAAAACGCCGTGATTTAAAACGTGATGATGTCGCAATTATTCGTGTTGAACAATTGTATCCATTCCCTGAAGAAAAATTGATTGAAACCTTACAACCTTATGTCAACGCGCAAAGTGTGGTTTGGTGTCAAGAAGAGCCAATGAATCAAGGGGCATGGTATAGCACTCGTCATCGCTTCCAACGTGTTGTTGCAGCATGGAAACCTGAATTAGACATTAGTTACACAGGTCGTCCATCCTCTGCTGCACCAGCCTGTGGCTCACCTTATCTTCATGCCAAACAGCAAGCTGCACTTATTGCCGCTGCGTTTAAACTTGAACAGTAATTAATAAAGAAGGATTACTCGTATGGCTATCGAAATTAAAGCTCCCCAGTTCCCAGAGTCCGTTGCTGATGGCACAGTTGCTGCTTGGCACAAAAAAGTGGGCGACAAAGTCAATCGTGATGAAGTTTTAGCAGATATCGAAACTGATAAAGTTGTGTTAGAAGTAGTTGCCCCTGCGGATGGTGTTTTGGCACAAATCGTTAAAGCAGAAGGTGAGTCTGTCTTAAGTTTAGAAACTTTAGCTATTTTTGAAACAGGCACAGCAGGTTTAACTTTACCAGCTAGCTCCGCACCTGTTGCTGAACCAGCGCCTAGTTTAGCGGCAACCGTTGCGGCGAGTGCAAGTGCAGATTTAGCTCCTGCTGTTCGCAAAGCAGTGGCCGAAAATCAGTTGGATGCAGGTCAAATTTCTGGTACAGGTCGTGGTGGCCGCATCACTAAACAAGATGTAGTGAATCATTTAACAACGCCAGCCGCTGCACCAGCACCTGCTGCTGCGCCAGCCGCCGCTCCATTAAGTTTAGCGGTTGGTGAGCGCGTAGAAAAACGTGTGCCAATGACTCGTTTACGTGCCAAAGTTGCTGAGCGTTTATTACAAGCTTCCCAAAACACAGCAATGTTGACCACGTTTAACGAAGTTAACATGAAGCCAATTATGGACATGCGTAAAGCCTATGGCGAACGTTTTGAAAAACGTCATGGCGTTCGTTTGGGCTTTATGTCGTTCTTTGTTAAAGCCGCCGTTGAAGCCTTAAAACGCTTCCCAGCTGTCAATGCTTCTATTGATGGTAACGACATCGTTTATCATGGTTACCATGATGTGGGTGTTGCAGTATCTTCTGACCGTGGTTTGGTTGTACCTATTGTTCGTGATGCTGAACGCATGAACTTAGCCGAAATCGAAAAGAACATTTTAGATTACGGCAAAAAAGCAAAAGATGGCAAATTAGGTCTTGAAGATATTACGGGTGGTACATTCACCATTTCTAATGGTGGTGTATTTGGTTCATTAATGTCCACACCCTTATTAAATCCACCACAAACAGCTATTTTGGGTATGCACAAAATCCAAGAGCGTCCAATGGCAGTTAATGGCCAAGTGGTAATTTTACCGATGATGTACTTGGCAATGTCTTATGATCATCGTTTGATTGATGGTAAAGAAGCCGTAAGCTTCTTAGTAACAATCAAGGATTTAATCGAAGATCCAGCATTATTGTTATTAGATTTATAAGATATTGAAAATTCCCTTCTCTAAATTAGGGGAGGGAATATGAATGTTATTGAGGATTTTAAAGATGTCCCAAGAATTTGATGTTGTTGTCATTGGTGGTGGGCCAGGTGGTTATGAAGCCGCTATTCGTGCTGCTCAATTAGGTTTAAAAGTCGCTTGTATCGAAAAGCGTATTCATAATGGCAAACCAAGTTTAGGTGGTACATGCTTAAACGTAGGTTGTATTCCTTCTAAAGCATTATTAGATTCTTCTCATCGTTATCATGATGCTAAAGAAGGTTTAGCGGTGCATGGCATTACTGTTGGTGATGTCAGCATTGATATTGCCCAAATGCAAAGTCGTAAAGATGCTGTGGTTAGTCAATTAACGGGTGGTGTTGCCCAATTATTAAAAGGCAATGGCATTGTGTGGCTACAAGGTACAGGTACATTATTAGCAAACAAACAAGTACAGTTTGTGGCTCATGATGGCGCAACCGACACCATTCAAGCCACTAAAGCAGTGATTTTGGCGGCAGGTTCAGCACCGATTAATATTCCAGTTGCTCCGTTAACAGAAGACATTATTGTTGACTCAACAGGTGCATTAGCTTTTAGTGAAGTACCTAAGCGTTTAGGCGTGATTGGTGCAGGGGTTATTGGTTTAGAGTTAGGCTCTGTATGGAGTCGTTTAGGTTCTGAAGTGGTTGTTTTAGAAGCCTTAGACTCATTCTTGCCAATGCTAGATAAATTAGTATCTAAAGAAGCACAAAAAATCTTAACTAAACAAGGTTTAGAGATTCGTTTAGGTGCTAAAGTCACTGGCTCACAAATTAACAACGGTGTTGTCACAGTGACTTATCAAGACAAAGAAGGTGAGAAAACTGCTGAGTTTGATAAGTTAATTGTAGCTGTTGGTCGTAAGCCGTATGCTCAAGCCTTATTAGATGCAAACAGTGGTGTTAGCCAAGATGAGCGTGGTTTTGTCATCGTAGATAAACAATGCCGTACTAATGTAGAAGGCGTTTATGCGATTGGTGACTTAGTCCGTGGCCCAATGTTGGCTCATAAAGCCATGGAAGAGGGCGTGATGGTTGCAGAATTAATTGCAGGTCATTATGCACAGATTAACTACGACACAATCATTGGCGTCATTTATACCCATCCAGAGATTGCGTGGGTTGGCAAAACCGAAGAACAAGCCGTTGCTGCAGGCATTGAAGTAAAAACTGGTCAATTCCCATTCCAAGTGAATGGTCGTGCGTTAGCTGCCAATGATGCACAAGGTTTGGTACGTTTTGTTGCTGATGCTAAAACAGACCGTTTGTTAGGAATGGCTGTCATTGGTTCAAATGCAGGTGATATGGTGCATCAAGGCATGATCGCTTTAGAGTTTGCTGCAAGCATCGAAGATTTGCAATTAATGACTTTTGCGCATCCTACATTGTCTGAAGCCGTACATGAAGCCGCTTTATCTGTTGATGGCAGAGCGATTCATGCAATTCAGCGTAAGCGTAAATAATTGTTTTGATTTTATCCTCACCTAAACTCTTTAAAAGAAAATTTAGTGTGAGGATAACCTAAATTAGTATTCCGTTAACAGCGGATAAACAAGCGTCATGAGCATAAGCTGCTCTTAACCATAGGACTTAGTTTGTTGTTTAAGTCCTGAGCAAATTAACAGGGTGAAAGAATGAATTTACATGAATACCAAGGCAAACAGTTGTTTGCTGAATACGGTTTACCTGTATCAAAAGGGTTTGCCGCATCCACGCCAGAAGAAGCCCGTCAAGCTGCTGAACAAATCGGTGGTGATGTTTGGGTTGTTAAAGCTCAAGTTCATGCTGGTGGCCGTGGTAAAGCTGGTGGTGTAAAGCTCGTCAAAACCTTAGACGAAGTTGAACAATTCGCCCGTGAAAAATTAGGTACAAATTTAGTGACCTATCAAACAGACAGCAAAGGTCAACCTGTTAGCAAGATTTTGGTTGAAACTTGTACTGATATCGCTAAAGAGTTGTATTTAGGTGCTGTTGTTGATCGTGCAAGCCGTAGCATTGTTTTTATGGCTTCAACAGAAGGTGGTGTTGAAATTGAGAAAGTTGCTCATGAAACACCAGAGAAAATCTTCAAAGTAACCATTGATCCATTGATTGGTGCACAAGCTTATCAAGGTCGTGAAGTTGCTGGTAAATTGGGCTTAAATGCCACTCAAACCAAACAATTTGTCAAAATCTATTTGGGTTTGGCCAAAATGTTTGTTGAATGCGATTTGGCAATGATTGAAGTAAATCCTTTAGTTGTCACAACAGAAGGTAACTTACATTGTTTAGATGCGAAAATCGTTATTGACTCTAACGCCTTATATCGTCATCCAAAATTAAAAGCTATGGACGACCCAAGTCAGTCTGATGACCGTGAACGTCGTGCCGCTGAATGGGAACTCAACTATGTTGCTTTAGAAGGTAACATTGGCTGTATGGTTAATGGTGCAGGTTTAGCGATGGCTACTATGGACATCATTAAATTGAAAGGTGGCCAACCAGCTAACTTCTTAGACGTAGGTGGTGGTGCAACTAAACAACGTGTAACCGAAGCCTTTAAAATCATCTTATCTGACTCTGCTGTACAAGCTGTATTAGTTAACATCTTCGGTGGTATTGTGCGTTGTGACATGATTGCCGAAGGTATTATTGGTGCAGTGCAAGAAGTGGGCGTAAAAGTGCCTGTTGTTGTTCGTTTAGAAGGCAACAACGCAGAATTAGGCGCACAAAAATTGCGTGAAAGTGGTCTAAATATTATTCCTGCCGCCTCCTTAAATGAAGCTGGCGAATTAGTCGTTAAACAAGTGTAATTGGAGGCAGATAATGAGCGTTTTAATTGATAAAAATACCAAAGTTATTTGCCAAGGTATTACTGGTTCTCAAGGTACATTACATACCGAACAAGCCATTGCTTATGGCACAAATATGGTTGGCGGTGTAACACCAGGTAAGGGTGGTACAACCCATTTAGGTTTACCAGTATTTGATACGGTGGCTGAAGCTGTTGAAAAGACAGGTGCTGAAGCGACGGTTATTTATGTACCAGCGTCTTTATGTAAAGATGCAATTTTAGAAGCCGTTGATGCGGGCATTAAATTAGTTGTTTGTATTACCGAAGGTGTACCAACCATTGATATGTTATACGTAAAAGAATATATCGTCCGTAAGGGTGGTGTGCGTATGATCGGCCCTAACTGTCCTGGTATCATCACCCCTGGTCAATCAAAAATCGGTATTATGCCAGGCCATATTCATTTGCCAGGTAAAGTGGGTATTGTGTCTCGCTCTGGTACATTAACCTATGAAGCAGTGAAACAAACAACTGATTTAGGTTTTGGTCAAAGTACTTGTATTGGTATTGGTGGTGACCCCATTCCAGGTATGACGTTTATTGATGCCTTAGCGTTATTCCAAAATGACCCACAAACCGAAGCCATTATCATGGTTGGTGAAATTGGTGGCTCTGCCGAAGAAGAAGCTGCTGCATTTATTAAAGCCAACGTGACTAAGCCAGTTGTGTCTTACATTGCGGGTGTAACAGCTCCTGCTGGTAAGCGTATGGGCCATGCGGGTGCAATTATTTCTGGTGGTAAAGGAACGGCCGCTGAAAAATTTGCAGCCTTAGAAGCCGCTGGTGTAAAAACTGTTGCTAATCCAGCAGAGTTAGGCAAGGCTATTGCTGAAGTGACTGGCTGGAAATAAACCTAGTTATTACTTCTTCATAATCAAAAGCCATCGTATTTTTACGATGGCTTTTTGTTTTGAAAGCGTGAATTGATTCACAAAAAACAAAAAACGATTTAACTATGTTTTGTTAAAGTTAGCCATCTTAAAATTTATTGAAAACTATAAAATTATGTCAACCTTTACCGAAGAACAAGCTCGTGCGTATATGATGAAATTGCTGACTGCCATGAATCAAGCAGGCGGCTCAGATTTATTTATTGCTAATGAATTTCCACCAAGTATGAAAATTAATGGTGATATGCAACCTCTAGCGAGTCAAAAATTAACACCAGAGATTACCGAAAAATTAGCACATAGTATTATGAATGATACGCAACGTGCTGAATTTGCGAAGGAAATGGAGTGTAATTTTGCGATTAATGTGCCTAATGTATCAAGATTTCGGGTGAATGTTTTTGTTCAACAACAATGTGTAGGCATGGTGATTCGTACTATTGCAGCCGAAATCCCTAATTTTGAAAAACTTGGCTTACCCGAAGTCTTAAAAGAAGTCATTATGAATAAGCGTGGCTTGGTTTTAGTTGTGGGTGGAACGGGTTCAGGTAAATCAACGT
>NZ_CALETI010000471.1 GCF_937920075.1 uncultured Agitococcus sp. | reverse complement strand
TCCGATCTTGGCTGAATATTGGGTCAACATGACAAATTCGGCTAACTGCGGACGGACACGACGTTCAAAGCCTGTAAACTCTTGGTCAACAAAGGCTTTAGATATTTCACGCGCACGGTCAGCACGGAAGTTCATAAACACAATCGCATCACCATCATTAATTAAGGCGGCTTGCTCACCTTCGCCAATAATCGCGGTGGCTTTAACAAACTCATCACTCTCGCCTGCGGCATAAGCGGCTTCTAAACCTGCCATTGCAGTAGGTGCAGTACGCTCGGCAACACCTTCGGTCATTAATCTATAGGCTTGCTCCACACGCTCCCAACGATTATCACGATCCATTGCATAATAACGACCAATAATCGAGGCAATACGACCTTTGCCTGTAGCACGTAAGGCAGCATCCATTTTTTCTAAGGAAGGCATTGCGCTTTTAGGTGGGGTATCACGACCATCTAAAAAGGCATGAACATAAACTTGTTGTGCACCACGCTCAACCGCCAATTTGACCATGGCGTGTAAATGATCTTCGTGGGAATGCACACCACCTTCGGATAATAAGCCCCAAATATGCACCGCTTTTTGATTGGCAACAGCTTTATCAATGGCAGAGGTAAGCACAGGATTGGTAAAAAAATCACCATCACGAATCGACTTGGTAACACGGGTAAAGTCTTGATAAACAATACGTCCTGCTCCTAAATTCATATGACCGACTTCGGAGTTACCCATTTGACCATCAGGTAAACCGACGTCTTCGCCAGAACCCGAAATTAAACCATGAGCATTTTCTTGTAAAATTTGTTGCCAGTTAGGCGTATGCGCCGCTTTAATTGCATTGGAGTCCGAGGTTTCGCTGTGACCAAAACCATCCAAAATAATTAACACATAAGGCTTACGCATAACACCACTCTCATAACAGCCAAAAATAAGGCGCGTATTTTAGCAGTGTTACGCTATTTTTTAAGCTTTTTACGACAAGTCTTGATAAAAAAAGACAAATTAATCGCTCAGACTATACTTTTGCCTAATGTCTCCTAGCCATCTGACTAATATCACTTATTTAAAAGACTTCTATACTAAAAATTCCCTACTCTTCTCTAGGACTTACACACTAATTTGAGAAAATGGTGTCAGTCCTATTTTAAAAGGACCGTCATCATGAGCAATGCCTCCAAACAATTGTGCCAAATTATCGCAGAAGACATTATGACAACTCCAGTTTTAACAGCTCATGACACTTGGTCGGTAAAAATGCTGTTAGATTTTTTTGCACAACATCATATTACTGGTGTACCAGTCACCAATTATCAAGGGGAACTAAAAGGTGTCGTGACAATGAGTGACATCTTACGCTTTGAAAATTTGCCAGCGATAGAAAAAGAACGTCTGATTGGCGTGTCTTGTTATGGGGAATATTCAAACTATCAACTCAGTCATCACGATTTAGAACAATTAGTCTTACATGCTGATATCAATTGCCCTGTCAGCCAAATTATGACGCCACATATCATTACTGTGGATAAATCCGTTTCTATCTTAGCAATAGCAAAATTGTTTTTAGAGAAAAGTATTCATAGGGTGTTTGTAGAGCAAAATCAGCAACTCGTTGGTGTGATTAGCACAAGCAATCTACTAGCAGCTATGATTCAAAGCTGTGATTGTTAGGGGCTTATCAGCCCCTTTTTAAAACTCATTACGAATCGCTCTATATCCTTGAACAAGACTATGATTGGCTTTGGCGACACTTTCCGAAAAATCATGAGCATATTCCGAAGCTGGCTTTAGCAAACGTGTATCGGTTTCGTGGTTTACCTTTTGGCAGGAAGGCACGTACAATCCTGCTAAAATTTCTCGGCTATCAATCACACAGTTATGGCGTACCACCACTTCATCATGAATAGTTGCGTTATAAACCACCGAATTAAAACCAATAAACACATGACTACCAATAGTGCAAGGGCCATGAATAATTGAACGATGGGCAATTGACGTATATTCACCAATCACCACCAAACCACCCGCTTTAGAGTGAATCACCACGCCATCTTGAATATTAGAATGTGCACCAATGACGATCGGTTCCATTTCACCATCTTCATTCACCTCATCGGCTCTAATCACGGCATAAGGCCCAATAAAGACATTTTCACCAATAATCACTTGACCACACAAAATCGCTGTTGGATCAATAAAGGCACTTTCATGAACTTGCGGCCAATCACCTCGTGGATTTTTGCGTAACATGTTAATCTCCTTGCAAGCAACGAGCAAATAACACATTGTTTTCTAAATGAATATGCTCAATAATATCTTGTGCAAAACTACGTACACCCAAATATAAAGCTTGCCATGTATTACAAGCCCCCTTCGGCGGAATACCTTGATTGGTTAATAACAATAACTTTTCTAAACGCTGGCCATGTTCTAGGTGTTCACTTTCCATAACATGAATCGGCATTTGGGCTTGAGCTAAACGATTATGAACAATCATTGGAAACAACACCTCCTCTTCTTTGAGCATATGTTGTTCTAACTCATCTAATGTCTCACTCAGTAATTGAGCCAAACCATGTGGACAATCTGCTTTTTCACCATGCACTCGCTCAACTTTGGCCGCTAAACGAATTAACTCTGGTAACTGCTGACGATGTTTATCATGATACTGACTACATAGATGGTGAATTAAGTCGGCGTTACTAACTTCTGACCAATTTTTATGCTCTTGATAAGGATTTTTTTCTAGCGCAATTAACTCTCGTAACACAGTTGGTGCATCTAATCGTTTTTTGCTTAACACGTCATTTAGCACTTGTTTACCACCACAACAAAAATCAATGCCATATTTTTGAAATACAGCGGTTGAGCCAGATAATTTAGCGGCAATCTGACCGACGGGTATATGTAAATAATCCATGTTTGTCTCCCCAAATTAGTTCATCATACGCACAGGTAACCAAGTCTGACCAATAACAAGGCCTTGAATTTGGCTTTGCTCAACTAAAGTCTGCAAGTAGTCTTTAACAGCCAAACGGCCAGTTCGGGCAGCTAATTCGGTTTTAATCAGCAGCTCTAACTGCGAATAGGGAATAATTTGCCCTGCACTGTCGAGTAATCTATGTTTTTGGGCTTGATAAAAAGCCAAACACTCCTCTTGACTTGGTTCTTGGATATCTATTTTTTTTGCCAATAAAGCATCAATAATCTCGGCTTCATCGTTATCAACATCGGTTAAATGCTCTTTAAAAGCCTCTTGTAATAACAATTCGCGCAATACCAAGGCTTCAGCGGCTTTTTGCCATGCTTCTTGTTTGCTTTGTGCAGGGTGATACTGCATTTCTTGGCCAATCATATCTTCAGGAATTAATTTATGATTAACATAAACATCTTGCTGCATGTGACACCTCTCTTAACGAGTCCAACGACTTCTCACCACTTGATATGGTCTAAACACATACCAAATTGGCGCACTTAACACATGAACTAAACGACTAAACGGTGCAACAACAAATAACGATAATCCTAACCAAATATGCACCTTAAACAGCCAATGTTCATCTTTGATAAAATCAGCCGCATTGGGTTGAAAAGTGACAATATGCTGCGCCCAATGCGATAAATTAAGCATACTGCCACCATCTAAATGTTGAGCAGAAACAAACAAAGTGCTTAAACCCAAAGACACTTGAATAAACAACATCCACAACACTAGCCAATCTGAAAAACGAGTATGCTCGCGTAAACGAGGATTGTTTAAACGACGAGTAATGAGCAACAATAAACCTGTAAAACACAATGCGCCAAAAATGCCGCCTGCCACCATTGCCAATAGTTGTTTTTGTGGCACGGTAATAAATTGAGTATAAATACTGGTGGGGGTTAACAAGCCTACTAAATGCCCCACAATAATAAACAGCACACCAATATGAAATAAATTACTGCCTAAGCGTAAACTGCTTTTATCTAATAACTGAGATGAGCTGGCTTTCCAAGAATATTGCTCACGATCAAAACGAACCACACAACCCACCGCAAAAACGGCAAAGGCGATATAAGGATAAATGCCAAAAAATAGGGTATTTATCCAATTTGCTAAATGATCCATGTTATTCACCTCGCATTGCTGTTGCGGTTTGTGGACGACAAGAAGGCGTTGCTGCGTCTAAAAAGCGCACTTCGGCGTCTTGCCATGCTTCATCAATGTCTTGTTCTTCATCGTTTTCGGTGGCAATTAAAGAACGCGCACCTGCTAGCTCCTCTAAGGCACTAAATATCAAGCCATACGCCGAATCACGTTGACGTAAACGCGCGCCTATGGCTTGTAAAACATGGAGTGGCTCTTTGAGCAAATCATGAGCAGCATCGGTTTCTAAGGTTGATAAAAACTCTAAAAACAACGGTACATAGTCTGGTAACTCACGGTTTTCGGCCTGTAACACCAAACCATGCTCTTGATAAAGATTGATTAAGTCCACCATCGCTTGACCTCTGTCCCGCGATTCGCCATGAACGTGTTCAAAAATATGCAACGATAATGAGCGTGTTCTATCAAACAAATTGACATACATCTCTTGCACGTCCCAACCATCTCCTTGTTGTAAATCCTCGGCAAAGGCTAATAAAGCACGGCGCGTAGCTTCGGATAAACGTCGTTCTTCACGCAGAATGTCACGCACCTCGCCAAGTTGTTGACGCATCACATCATCTGGATAAAGTAATAAATGGCTTAATGCACTAAAAATTAGACTGGGCTTATTCATGTGTGCCTCCCCACAAATTGGCTTTGCGTTGTTTGCCAAACAAATCGACTTTATTGTCACCATTAGAGCAACCATTGCCAAAGCTAAAACCACAACTTGAACGCACATCAAACGCTCTGCCTGCATATTCACGATGTGAGCTGGGAATCACATAACGGTCTTCGTAATTGGCAATGGCTAAATAACGGTACATTTCCTCAACCATCGCTTCGTTAAGCCCTGTTTGACGCAATACAAGATAGTTTTTTTGTTGATAGACTTGCTGCTCACGTTTATAGACACGCATCGCTAACAATCTTTCTAAAGCCAATTTAACGGGTGCTTCGTTACCTCCTGTTAATAAATTAGCTAAGTAACGCAAGGGAATACGCAATGACGACACATCAGGAATCACACCATTTGTACCCATTTGTCCTTTAGCATGGGCATTTTGAATAGGCGATAATGGTGGAACGTACCAAACCATGGGCAAGGTGCGATATTCTGGATGTAAAGGAAAAGCGATTTTCCAATCAATCGCCATTTTGTAGACAGGTGAGCGACGAGCCGCTTCCATCCAAGAGTCTGGAATGCCCTCTTCTTTCGCTGCGGCAATGACTTTAGGGTCATTGGGGTCTAAAAACATATTTAATTGAGCTTGATATAAATCGCCTTCGTTTTCGGTACTAGCGGCTTGCTCAATTAAATCAGCGTCATACAATAATACGCCTAAATAACGAATACGCCCCACACAAGTCTCAGAGCAAACAGTTGGTTCACCTTGCTCAATGCGTGGATAACAAAACACACATTTTTCGGACTTACCAGACTCCCAATTAAAATAAATCTTTTTGTATGGGCAGGCTGATACACACATCCGCCAACCACGACATTTATCTTGGTCGATTAAGACAATGCCGTCTTCTTCACGTTTATAAATAGCCGCACTTGGACAAGCAGCCACACAAGCAGGATTAAGACAATGCTCGCATAAACGTGGTAAATACATCATAAATGTATTTTCAAATTGACCATAAATCTCTTTTTGAACCTCTTGAAAATTATAGTCAGCCGAGCGTTTGCTAAATTCTCCGCCTAAAATTTCTTCCCAATTTGGCCCTTTTTCGATTTTATCCATGACTTTGCCAGTAATGGTCGAAACAGGACGCGCCGTTGGCGTGACTTTGGATTCGGGTGCTTGCTGCAAATGACTATAATCAAAGGTAAATGGCTCGTAATAATCGTCTATTTGAGGCAAGTCAGGATTGGCAAAAATATTCGCTAATACTCGCCATTTTGCGCCCAATTTAGGCCGAATTTTGCCATTTTTTAAACGCTCCCAGCCGCCATTCCAACGCTCTTGATTTTCCCAATCGTCAGGATAACCAATACCTGGTTTGGTTTCGACGTTGTTAAACCATGCGTATTCCATCCCTTGGCGTGATGTCCACACGTTTTTACAAGTCACCGAGCATGTATGGCAGCCAATACATTTATCGAGGTTTAACACCATGCCGATTTGTGCGCGTATTTTCATTATTTTGACTCCTGCTGACGACTGGCTAAATCACCTTCATTACCCCAAGCGACTTTGTCCATTTTGCGTAAAATGACAAATTCATCGCGATTAGAACCCACGGTGCCGTAATAGTTAAAACCATAAGCTTGTTGGGCATAACCACCAATCATGTGTGTCGGTTTGGTGACTGTTCTGGTCACTGAGTTATGAATACCGCCCCGTTTTTGGGTGATTTCGGAAAGTGGAATGTTGACTAGCTTTTCTTGAGCGTGATACATAAAAATCGCGCCTTCAGGAATGCGTTGCGACACCACCGCACGGGCAGTTAATGCGCCATTGACGTTATAAACTTCAACCCAATCGTTATCGATGATGTTAGCTTTTTTGGCGTCAATTTCACTCACCCAAACAATAGGCCCACCACGCGATAAGGTCAGCATAATCAGGTTATCGGTATAGGTAGAGTGAATACCCCATTTTTGATGGGGGGTAATCCAGTTTAAAACCACTTGTTTGCGATTATCACTGTACTTATCTAAAGCAGGTTTAATGGTTTTTAAATCCACTGGTGGCTTGTAAACACACAGTTCTTCACCAAAAGCACGCATCCAAGGATGATCTTGATACAACTGTTGACGACCACTTAAAGTACGCCAAGGAATCAACTCATGGACATTGGTATAACCTGCGTTATAACTAACATGTTCCGACTCAATGCCCGACCAAGTGGGTGACGAAATAATTTTGCGCGGTTGGGCTTGCACATCACGATAACGAATATGGTCATCTTCACGCGGGACAGCCAAATGGCTATGGTCTCGGCCTGTAAACTCCGACAAGGCTGCCCATGCTTTAACTGCTACATGACCATTAGTTTCTGGGGCTAAAGACAAAATCATTTCGGCAGCATCAATCGCGCTATCTAACAAAGGTTGGCCTTTGGCTACTCCATCTGGCACGGTATGATTTAACTCGCGTAAAAATGCCACTTCCTGTTTGGTATTCCAGCCAATGCCTTTGCCACCATTACCCAATTTTTCTAATAATGGGCCAATTGAGGTAAAACGTGCATAAGTGTTGGGATAATCTCGCTCAACAGTGACAATACTCGGCAAGGTTTTACCTGCAATAGGTTCACATTCCCCTTTTTTCCATTCCTTCACATCAATCGCTTGCGCTAACTCTAAGGGAGTATCATGTTGAATTGGGTTTAGTACCACATCTGTTTCTACGCCCAAATGCCCGACACAGACTTCGGAGAAACGTTTCGCAATGCCTTTATAAATTTCCCAATCAGTACGAGACTCCCAAGCAGGATCAACGGCTGCTGACAAAGGATGAATAAAGGGATGCATATCAGAGGTATTTAAATCGTGTTTTTCGTACCAAGTTGCGGTAGGTAATACGATGTCCGAATATAAGCAAGTAGTGGACATTCTAAAATCTAGTGTCACCAATAAATCCAATTTTCCTTCGGGAGCTTTGTCGTGCCAAGCTACTTGTGACGGTTTACGTCCACCTTCTTCACCTAAATCTTTACCTAAAACGCCATTTTGTGTGCCTAATAAGTGTTTTAAGAAATACTCGTGACCTTTACCCGAAGAACCCAACAAATTTGACCGCCAAATAAACATATTACGTGGCCAATTGACAGGATTATCAGGGTCTTCACAAGACATATTAATTTGGCCTTGTTTTAATGCGCCAGTTAAATAATCGGGAATATTGCGTCCTGCTCTTTCTGCTAAAGCTTTAATGGTTAAAGGATTAACATTAAGTTGTGGTGCAGAAGGCAACCATCCCATACGCTCTGCACGCACGTTACAAT
The DNA here is from genome assembly GCF_937920075.1 of uncultured Agitococcus sp. Classification (GTDB taxonomy): domain Bacteria; phylum Pseudomonadota; class Gammaproteobacteria; order Pseudomonadales; family Moraxellaceae; genus Agitococcus. The sequence continues at coordinate 12,020 of NZ_CALETI010000471.1, read as the reverse complement.
CAATTAAACTGGTATTACGCCACTCACTATCATTAGCCAGTGGCGATAGAATTTCTTGCACTTGCAATTTTTCATAACGCCATTGATTGGTATGAGCATAAAAGAAGGAGGTAGAGTTCATTTGACGTGGTGGACGCACCCAATCGGTGGCAAAAGCTAAGGGTACCCAACCTGTTTGTGGCCGTAACTTTTCTTGACCCACATAATGCGACCAACCGCCACCCGACTTACCAACACAACCACACATCACCAATAGATTGATAATGCTGCGATAAATCATATCCATGTGATACCAATGGTTGAGGCCTGCGCCAACAATCACCATCGCACGACCTTCGGTAAGGTGAGCGGTTTCGGAAAATTCTTGTGCTAATTGAATCACTTGTGCACGAGGAATACCTGTAATACGCTCTTGCCATGCAGGCGTATAAGGAATGTCATCATCATAATTTTGTGCAACATTTTCACTGCCTACCCCTTGGTCAACACCATAATTAGCCAAGAATAAATCATGAACTGTTGCCACCAACATTTCTTGGCCGTTATTGTCGATAAGGGTAATGGCAGGCACTTTACGCGGAATAATGTCACCATGCGAAGTATGAACAAAATGCTCATGGGGAATATTGCCAAAATAAGGAAAACCAACGCTCACTACACCACTTTCTGGGTGATTTTTTAAACTAAGCAAGAGTTCAGTCTCTTCACCAGTCAACGTTTTTTCTTCTAAATTCCATTTGCCTTTTTGACCCCAACGCGAACCAATTGAGCCATTAGGTAACACCACTTTTAAACTATGGCTATCAATCGCCACCGTTTTCCATTCTGGATTGTTGCTCTCTCCGCCATGATTAGGTAAATCAGAAGCTCTTAATTGACGTTCTGCCACCCATAAGCCATCTTTTTTTACCAAACGCACCAACATTGGCATATCGGTAAAACGTCGTGCATATTGTTGAAAATACGGTGTTTTGTGTTTAACGTAATGCTCAGTTAATACCACATGCCCTAAGGCCATACCCAAAGCGGCGTCTGTGCCTTGTTTGCCGTGCACCCACATATCTGCTAGTTTAGCGACTTCAGAATAGTCAGGCGTTACGGCAACGGTTTTAGTACCTTTGTAACGAACTTCGGTAAAAAAATGTGCGTCTGGTGTGCGTGTTTGTGGAACGTTTGAACCCCAAGCAATAATATAAGCCGAGTTATACCAATCGGCTGATTCTGGAACATCGGTTTGCTCCCCCCAAGTTTGTGGACTTGATGGTGGTAAATCGCAATACCAATCATAAAAACTCATGCAAGTGCCGCCAATGAGTGACAAATAACGCGCCCCTGCGGCATAAGACACCATAGACATGGCTGGAATCGGCGAAAAACCAATGATTCGATCAGGCCCATAGGTTTTAGCGGTATAAACATTGGCAGCAGCAATAATTTCGTTAACCTCATCCCATGAAGTACGAACAAAACCACCCAAACCACGATGTGATTGATAATCTTTAACCACTGCCGTATCTCGTTGCAAGGAAGTCCATGCTTTCACAGGGTCTTTTTCACGCTGCCGCACTTCGCGCCATGCTTTCACTAAACGACCACGAATCATCGGATACTTTAAACGATTAGCACTATATAAATACCAACTATAGGATGCACCACGTGCACAACCACGCGGCTCATGATTGGGTAAATCTGGACGAGTACGCGGATAATCGGTTTGCTGTGTTTCCCAAGTCACCAAGCCATTTTTGACATAAATCTTCCAACTACACGAGCCAGTACAATTTACGCCATGTGTAGAGCGCACCACTTTGTCATGTGACCAACGATTACGGTAGGCATTTTCCCATTGACGGTTTTCTTCAGTCTTAACGCCATGCCCATTGCTAAAAGACTCTTTTTGTTGTTTAAAAAACAACAATCTATCTAAAAAGTGACTCATTATTTTTCTCCAAAATTAGCAAGGCATTTCGGCATCTTTGCGGCTATAAAACCACCAAGTAACCACTAAACACACCGCATAAAACACAATAAAGGTATAAAGTGCGGCTAATGGTGATCCTGTTAAAGCGATAGCAGTACCATAACTTTTTGGCACAAAAAATCCGCCATAAGCACCAATAGCACCAGAAAAGCCCAATACGGCTGCGGCTTCTTTATTGGCTTGTTGCAAGACCTGCTCACGACTAATTTGTTTGTTGCCCTGAGCCATGCGCTCATGTTGAGTTAAAAAAATCACAGGAATCATGCGGAATGTTGAGGCATTGCCTACGCCAGTCAGCGCAAACAAACATAAAAATGCAATAAAAAAGCCTGTAAAATTACCAGCCGAGCCATCTTGTGGCATAAAATTAATCACCGCTCCTACCGCAACCATCATTAAGGCAAATACCCAAAAAGTAACACGAGCACCACCTAATTTATCAGCGACCCAACCGCCAATTGGTCGTGCAATTGCACCAACTAAAGGGCCTAAGAAAGCTAATTTTGTTGGGTCAACATCAGGAAATTGACCTTTAATTAACAAGGGAAAGCCAGCAGAAAAACCAATAAACGAGCCAAAAGTCCCCAAATACAACCAACACATTAACCAGTTATGTTTACGTTTAAAAATGACTGATTGCTCAGAAAAAGAAGCTTTGGCTGAAGCAATATCATTCATGCCAAACCAAGCAGCAATGGCAGATAAAGTAATAAAAGGCACCCAAACAAATCCTGCGTTTTGCAACCAAATATCTTTAGTCACTCCCTCTTTGACAAAAGACTGCGGATCACCACCTAATGCACCAAAAATTCCCATTGTCATCACAATTGGGACAATAAACTGCATCGCTGACACACCTAAATTGCCTAAACCTGCATTCATACCAAGGGCATATCCCTTCTCTGCTTTAGGAAAAAAGAAGTTGATATTAGACATTGAAGAAGAAAAATTACCGCCACCTAAACCACATAATAAAGCTAATAACATCATGGTTGGATAAGGGGTATTTGGGTCTTGAACAGCATAACCAATCCCGACTGCTGGAAATAATAACGACGCAGTCGAAAGAGCTGTCCAACGACGACCACCAAACACAGGCACTAAAAAGGAATAAAAAATCCTTAATGTTGCACCTGACAATGCTGGCAAGGCGGTTAACCAAAACAATTGGTTTTTAGTGTAGTTAAAGCCAACATCTGGTAATTTAACTACGACCATACTCCACACCATCCACACAGCAAACGCTAAAAATAAGCAAGGAATAGAAATCCACAAATTTCGATTTGCAATGGCATGACCCGATTTTTGCCAAAATTGTGGATTTTCAGGTTCCCATTGTTGTAATACTTTAGAAGACATAAAAATTGCTCCTTAATGGACTTTCATTAAATCCATACGACGAACTTCGGTGAGATACATCCAAATTAAGGACACCCAAACCACGCCATACAGCAACATAAAACAAGTAGAACGAATACCAGTGATGTCTTGTAATGCACCAAACATAATTGGCAACACAAAACCGCCCAAGCCACCTGCTAAACCAACCACGCCAGAAACCGCACCGATATTGCTAGGAAATTCATCACTGATATATTTAAAGACGGAGGCCTTACCAAACGCCCATGCCACACCCACGACACCCATGAGCGCGGTAAAGACCCAAACATTTAAACCAATATGAAAAGTTGTTGTGCCATCAACCGTTTTGATGGTGAAATCGGTTTGTGGATAAGACAATAAAAACAAACAAACCCAAGATACCCACAACACCCACCAAGTTACTTGATGTGCGCCGTATTTGTCAGATAGCCAGCCGCCTACAGCACGCAATACACCACCTGGTAAGGAAAAACAGGCCGCTAACAATGCTGCATGTTTCATATCAAAACCATATTCACCCACGTAGTACTGCACCATCCATAATGCCAAAGCAACATAACCGCCAAAAACAATGGAATAAAATTGGCAATACTTCCAAACACGTGGGTCTTTAAGAACGACTAATTGCTCACGCAATGTCACCGACTTACCCACTAAATGATTAGGGTTGCTATAGCTAAAAAACCAAAACAAAATGGCAGTAACTAATAAAATGGCGGCATAAACCTGTGGCACAAAAGCCCAACCAAAAGAAACCACCAACACAGGGGCAATAAATTTGTTAACCGCAGCTCCTGAGTTACCTGCACCAAAAACCCCCATCGCAAAACCTTGTTGACTTTTTTCAAACCAACGAGCCACATAGGGAGTTCCCACCGAAAAACTGCCACCTGCTAAACCAACAAACAGCCCCAATACCAAGAATTGCCAATACTCAGTGGCATAACTAATTAAATAAATAGGAATGACACAGCTCAGCATCAAAATAAATAAAACGATACGACCACCATATTTATCCGTCCATGCCCCCAAAAAAATCCTTGATAATGAGCCAGTTAATACAGGTGTCGCTGTTAACAAACCAAACTCAGTGGCATTTAACGACAACATTTTTTTGATAGGTATTCCAATTACCCCAAACATCATCCATGTCATAAAACACACCGTAAAAGCCAATGTGCTAACTATTAATACCGAATATTTTTGTTTGTTTTCTGAGACCATTTTTAGCAATCCGCCTTTTTAGGAGCTATACCAAGAGTAAACCCATTACATTTGTAAGGTTATCGGTCAAACGCATAGCGAGGTGTATCTAAAAGAAGAGGCAAGACCTAGCCTTTAGACTAGGTTTAGTGCAAGCTAAACTGTGCTGGAATAAACAATAAACTGCCTACAATATTTCTTTTTATGCCAACAATTATTAACAATCTTAAAACACGATTAACCACCAAAGTCACAGCCATGTTATTGGCTGCATTATGTGTTGCTTTATTAGCAATTGGTTATACCTTATGGTTATCATGGCAATTAGAGGGTGCGGCGGCAGCCATTAATGACAGTGGCAGTTTAAGAATGAGAGCATGGAAAATAGCCGCCTTACTTAATCAAACAAATCAGGACCGATCTTTTACGCCACAACAATTAGCTGAAGTCAAAACTATTCAACAACAATTTGAAATTACACTGGCGGAATTACGCAAAGGCGACCCCCAACGACCTTTATTTTTACCAAGGCAACGGCAAATTCAACAACAACTCACGATATTAGAACGAACATGGCAACAGCAATTTGTTCCCTTTTTAAGTAATGTACAACAATACAAACATTTAAACCCACAACAAGCCCAAATTTGGTTAACACAAACAAATCTGTTTGTAGAACAAATTTATCAAACGGTTAACCTTATCGAAGAAGAATATGCTCGCCAAACTTTTTGGTTACGTTCATCACAGATGATGTTGATTTTTATGGCTTTTATTGGCACATTAGTCATGATTATTTTATTAAATTTAATGATTATTAGACCCGTCAATAGCCTACATCAAGGCATACAACAAATGTATAACGGAGATTTTTCGGTACGTTTAACCATCGAAGGAGAAGATGAATTTGCCCAATTAAGTGCTGGTTTTAATGCAATGGCTAATCAATTACAGCAACTTTACAACAATCTAGAACAGCGTGTTAATGAAAAAACCGAAAGTATAGCCAAAAAAAATCGTTATTTATCTGTACTTTATGACTTTAGCCAAAAACTCAACCAACACCATTCTTTAGAAGAATTATCTCGACATTTTTTGCAACGTTTAATGCTTGAGTTTAATGCCACAGGGGGTAGCGTACGTTTAATTGATAAAACGGCCAATAAAATTTACAGCGTTGTTGATGAAGGCATTCCGCCCTCTTTATCACAACAAATGCAATGCCAACAATTAGGTAGCTGTTTTTGTACTAAAGCGGCCGAACAAGCCAAAACTGCGATTAACAATCTGAATCAACACTTTTCTCCACATTTCTCCCATTGTTTAGCCGCAGGCTTCAAAATGGTTTTAGCAATTCCAATTCAAACGGCAGATAAAAATCAAGGTATTTTCAATTTGCATTTTAGTGAAGAGCGCGAAATTAGTGCAGAAGAAATTTTGTTATTAGAAACCCTAGGACAACAATTAGGAATAGCGATTGATAATCAAAGATTAACAGGCAAAGAAAAAGAACTTGCCGTTTTTGAAGAGCGTAATTTGGTTGCTCAAGGCTTACACGATAGTATTGTACAAAGTTTAAGTTTCCTGAACATACAACTTCAGTTATTACAAACAGCAGTTAAACAGCAAAACAATCAACAAATTAATACTATCATCCCTCTACTGCAAACAGGTGTACAACAAGGTTATGAAGACTTACGCGAGCTAATGAGCAACTTTCGTAGTCGTTATGATGATAGTCAACTTGAAGTGGCTATTAATGCCATTATTCGACGCTTTAGTGAACAAACCAATATTCCCGTAACACTTAAATTAGATAACTTAGGTAAACCCTTGGCTAACAACGAACGGCTACAAATTCTGTTTATTATTCAAGAAGCCTTATCAAATATTCGCAAACATGCACAAGCTAAACACATCAATATCAACATTATCAATCATGCCGATGTTGATATTTTAATCAATGATGATGGTATTGGCTTTAACCCAGAAGAAGTACAATCTAGCCATCATCAACACATAGGATTAAAAATTATGGCTGAGCGAGCAAAACGCATTAATGCTCAATTAGACATTGAATCTACTCCCATGATTGGCACAACAATTAAACTTCATCTAAGCCAAAATCAACGACAAAATGCTTAGGAGTTCTTATGACACGTATTTTATTAGTCGATGACCATACTTTATTTAGAAGTGGCATTCGAGCATTGTTAGCAAGCCAAGAGGATATTGATGTCGTTGGTGAAGCTGGCGAAGGTTCTGAAGCACTTAAACTTTGTCAAATACTGAAACCCGATATTGTTTTATTAGACTTAAATATGCCAGGTTTATCAGGTTTAGAAGTGCTAAAACTCATGTTAGAAGATAGCCATCAACAACTGGTAATTATGCTTACTCTCTCTGAAGAAGCCGAAGACTTATTAAAAGCATTGCAATTAGGTGCAAAAGGCTATTTACTCAAAAATAGCAATGTTGACTATCTTGTCAATGCTATTCGGCTTGTTGCACAAGGAGGCACGGCCATTCAGCCCGAAATGACCTCTACATTAGTTGCTGGTTTACGACAAAACAAAAAAGAAGAGACTGAAGAAAAAGAGCAACTCTCTCTGCGCGAAAAAGAAGTTTTAAAACTTGTTTCGTCAGGACAAAGTAATAAGGAAATTGCTCGTAAACTTGATATTGGTGAAAGTACAGTTAAGTTTCATATACAAAGTATTTTACGCAAACTTAACTTAAGCAGTCGTGTGCAAGCCGCTGTTTATGCGAGTCAACATCCGCATATATCATAAATTTTGAGTTATACTCAAAGCAACAGCTTCAGCCACTTTAATGCCATCAACACCAGCAGACAAAATACCGCCTGCATAGCCTGCTCCTTCACCAGCAGGGAATAAGCCTTTGACATTCAAGCTTTGGTAATGCTCGTTACGGGTGATGCGTAATGGCGATGAGGTACGGGTTTCAACCCCTGTTAATACCGCATCATGCATGGCATAACCTTTGATTTTTTTGTCAAATTCTGGCAAAGCCTCACGCATAGCGGTAATCACATACTCAGGTAAGGCTGAGCTTAAATCACACCAATTCACTGCTGGCTTATAAGAAGGTTCAACTGTTCCAACCTTGGTTGATGGACGCCCTGCCAAAAAATCTCCCACTAATTGTGCGGGTGCAGCATAAGTACCACCGCCCAATTCAAAGGCTTTGGACTCCCAAATGCGTTGAAAGGCAATACCTGCAAGTGGTGAGCTATCGCCAAAATCGCTAGGCTGAATGTCAACTACAAGGCCAGAATTGGCATTACGTTCATTACGCGAATATTGGCTCATGCCATTGGTAACCACTCGATTAGGCTCAGAGGTTGCCGCCACCACTGTGCCACCAGGACACATACAAAAGCTATAAACGGCACGACCATTTTTGGCGTGATGTACAATTTTATAATCGGCTGCCCCCAATAAAGGATGTCCTGCAAATTTGCCAAAACGACAACGGTCAATCATGCCTTGTGGATGTTCGATGCGAAAACCAATAGAAAACGGTTTGGCTTCCATATACACACCACGTTCATGCAACATGGTAAAAGTATCACGCGCACTATGTCCTAGCGCCATCACCACATGACGGCTATGTAACTCTTCACCATTTTCTAAACGCACGCCACGTATTTGGCCATTATCAATCAACACATCAACCACTTTTTGCTGAAAACGAATTTCTCCACCTAAAGACTCAATGGTTTGGCGTATGGTTTCGACCATCGTTACCAATTTAAATGTGCCAATATGTGGTTTGCTGATATACAAAATTTCTTCAGGTGCACCTGCTTTGACAAACTCATCCAAGACTTTACGACCTAAATGACGGGGGTCTTTGATTTGGCTATATAACTTACCATCAGAAAACGTGCCTGCCCCACCTTCACCAAACTGAACATTCGATTCGGGATTGAGGATATTTTTACGCCATAAACCCCATGTGTCTTTGGTGCGTTGGCGCACTTCTTTGCCACGTTCTAACACAATCGGTTTAAAACCCATTTGTGCCAAGACTAAAGCCGCCAAAATACCACACGGGCCAAAACCGACAATAATCGGTCGCTCTGTTAACATGGTTGGTGCTTGAGCAACAAACTTATAGGCCATATCAGGTGATGCTTGTACATGAGGATCATTTTTAAACTTAGCCAATAGTTTGGCTTCATTGTTAACCTCAAGATCAACAATATAAATCAAGACGATTTGACTGACTTTACGCGCATCATAACTACGTTTATGAATATGAATGTGTTGAATATCGGCCTCAGAAATAGCAAGCTTTTTAGCAATCGCCGTTTTAATGGCTTCGGGTTGATGATCAATAGGTAAACGTAATTCGGTGAGGCGTAACATGGGGTGTCCAGTCTAAAAAATACCCACAAATCAGTGGTACAAGCTAAAATTTCAAGAAAGTAATTTTAGCTTAGCCAGTCAAATAACACCTAGATTTTTTTATTTTTTAAATAGGGGCTATTGACGTTTTGATTGTGGGTGCAAAAAAGCTCCCTAAATTTAGAGAGCTTGCACCAGAAAAAACCATCAACGCATATAAGTAAACGCTAAAGGTATTTTATTATGTGTATATTCTGGCTTTTGAATCATTCTATATAAGCCAAGCATCGTCGAATAAGGTGCTTGACGCTGAAATAAATTGACTGTCCATGCAGGCAACTCACCCGAAGGATCAATATAGCCTTGTACTTCCATTTTAGTTTTTCCATCAACTAATGGCGTAAATTTTATATCCATATCAAATGCACTCACACGGGTAAAGTTTTTGGGGACAGGCAATGCTGATGGGGCAGCACGTAATTGCAACAACAAATAAGGGTGAATAACATCTTGAAAAGGTTGAACTTTAGCATGAATCACCACATCCCTATCTGGTGCCAAAGGGGTGTTAAATTGCATATAATATAAATATTCGGTATCTGAGATTTTGTTAATTAATTTGGACTCCAGGGTTTCCCAATACCATTTTTTAATATTCGCAATATCAAAATGAATACTTGCCAGAGTTGCTAATGATGCATCAACCGTTGCTTCTATTTTAAAGGAACGCAGTTTTTTGCCATCCTCAAATTTGGCATAAGTCGTTATATGACGAGTGTTATCCTGTTTTACCACATACCAATCGTTTTGTTGTTTTTGTAGGCTTTGTAGGTCTTCTTTATCTGCATAAACAGCTATACTAAACATAGCTAATAGTACAAAAAACAAATGTCTCATGACCATGCCCTCCAAACCAGTTATCGGCAAAGATCAATCTACAAGTAATTAATGACACTTTTATAAAAACAGCCTAACAACCCTACTTTTAACCAATACACACGATAAACGACGCTTAAAGAGCGACAAATGGTTAAAAAACAGCATATTTTGTTAAACAACTAGCTTGAGTTTTATTTCTATATTTCTAGAAATATAGTAAAATTTACTAAAATTTTGGTTTGGCAAATACCATGGAAAACAAATCAGCCGTTCAACTGCTTGCGGCACTCGCTCAAGACTCTCGATTAACTATTTTTCGCTTATTAGTACAGCAAGGCGAAACAGGTTTACCTGTCAGTAAAATCAGCGAGGCATTAGGCGGCATGGCGGGTGCAACCTTATCTTTTCATCTTAAAGAACTCAGTCATGCAGGCCTTATCGAAGCACAACAACAAGGCCGTTTTATTTTTTATAAAGCCAATCTGTCGCAAATGAAAAACTTAATGGATTTTTTAACCGATAACTGCTGCCAAGGTCAGCCTTGTGCATTAAGCAATTGTAATAAATGAGATTATTTTATGAATCATCCTAGTTATCAAGTTTTAGTGTTATGTACAGGCAATTCGGCACGCAGTGTCATGACTGAAGTTGCTTTACGCGAATTAAGCAATGGTCAATTTCAAACCTTTAGCGCAGGCAGCAAACCCACAGGCCGCGTTAATCCGTTTGCCATTCAACAATTAGCCAATCAAGGCTTTAATACTAAAGGTTTACGCAGTAAAAGTTGGGACGAATTTGCTGTACCTGATGCGCCTGTCATGGATTTTATTTTGACGGTTTGTGATAACGCTGCTGGAGAGGTTTGTCCCTTATGGTTGGGTCATCCTTATACCATTCATTGGGGCTTTAGCGACCCTGCGGCGGTTGAAGGTTCAGATGACGACAAACAACGTGCTTTTGATGAAATTTATCAGCAAATTTATCGCCGTATTCAACGCTTAATAGCCTTGCCACTGGCGACACTCACTAAGTCAGAACTCGCGCAAGCCATGCGTGACATTGGTGAGCAAGCACCATGACTCAGGCTCGGATATTAGTGGCGGAAGGCTTGGGAACGGCACTGTTATTGGCGATTGTGGTTGGCTCTGGCATCATGGCCGAACAATTAGCCCAAGGCAATATTGCCGTTGCGTTGTTGGCTAATGCGTTGGCAACAGGCGCAGGTTTAGTGGTGTTAATTTGGTGCTTTGGCGGCATTTCAGGCGCGCATTTTAATCCTGCGGTGACGTGGGTTTGTTATTGGCAACAACAACTGAATGCAAAACAAGCGCTATCTTACAGCATAGTACAATTGATTGGCGCGGTGTTGGGCGTATGGTTAGCGCACGCCATGTTTAATCAGCCGATACTGATGCTGTCAAACCATGAGCGTACAGGATTTGGCCAGTATGTCAGTGAGTTTGTCGCTACTTTTGGCCTGATTATGGTGATTATTGCCACCAGCCGACAACAACCTAAAATCACGCCTATGGCAGTGGCGTTATACATTGTCAGTGCCTATTGGTTTACTGCTTCTACCTCGTTTGCCAATCCTGCGGTCACCGTTGCGCGCACCTTAACTGATACTTTTGCAGGCATTCGCCCTGTAGATGCCCCTTTATTTATCTGTTCACAACTCATCGCGGCTAAAAGTAGTCAGGTGTTTAGTGATTGGTTATGGCCTAAACATAATGCTTAATCTGTTGCCATTTAGCCAGTTTTTGCTCAAACGACAAACTCGCATGAGCAGGACTGGTTGATGGCAAACGCTGAAAAACCAATGATGGCTTAAGCAACACATATTTTTTAAAATAATTTTCGGCGGTTGCGCCATTAAAAAATATCGCTTTTATCTGCTGATATTCAGCAAAAAAGCCTTCAAAATCATTAACTATCACCGAATCACCTTCAATCGCACTATCCAAACTGCCTTTACGTTTACAAGAGGCCAGCACATCCCACACCGCCACGCCTTTTGCTTGCAAAATTTGCACACGTTCCGCATAAGACGCTTGTGCGCTTATACCCCATAATGCTTGCTGAATTGGCCAAAAGGCATTACGTGGATGGGCATAATACTGTTGTGCTTGTAAGGAAGCGAGGCTGGGCATACTGCCCAAAATCAACACGTGACTATGGACACTCGCAATTGGTGGAAAGCC
>NZ_CALETI010000470.1 GCF_937920075.1 uncultured Agitococcus sp. | reverse complement strand
GTCAATATGCTTTAGCAGCAACGGCGATGTCTGGCTCTTTAGGTGTGGTATTAAGCCCTTGTTTGTTAATTGTGGTTATTGCTGCACTTAACAAAGAAGTGACCACCTCTTTGCTGTATGGTTGGGGTGTTAAAGTCTTCTTGTTAACCTCTACGATGTTCTTAATTGCATCATTGATGTTATCTAAAGATGGCTTTAAATTGGCTAAACCAGCGGTTGCCTTACCAGAGTCAATGCGTGCTTTAGTGCCTGTTTCAGCTTATATTGTGATTACGATTATTGTAGTCATGGTTTATCGCTTCTTATTAGATACTAAGTTAGATGAATTTACAGCCCCCATGATTTTGCCCTTTATTATGTTGGCAATTGTCTGGTTTGATAAAATTCGTCGCAATCCAGAAGATCATGCTTCACCAGAAGTCAAAGAGCGTCGTGTAGGCTTTGAAGAAGGCGTACGTATGGCAACCAATGACACCATTGGTCATATTGGCGCATTGATTATGCTCATGGCATTATCAGTCAGTATTGGTGGTGTGATTGAGCGTTCTGGTTTAATGGAAGCTGTTCCAGAGACATTTGGCAGTATTTATGTTGCTGTATCTATTTTATTAGTGTTGTTAGTCTTTGTTGGTATGGTAATGGATCCCTTTGGTGCGGTTATTTTGGTGTCAGCAACGGTTGCGCCAATTGCCTATAAAAATGGTATTGATCCTGTCCATTTCTGGATGATTGTATTAACAGCTTTTGAATTGGGTTATTTGTCACCACCTGTGGCTTTAAACCAACTCTTGACGCGTCAAGTAGTGGGTGAAAAAGAAATGGATGAGGCAGATGCCGAGGTACGTCATTTATCGTTCTACTGGCGTTATGAACGTTGGATTCTTCCCTGTGCGGTGATGGCTCCAGCTTTGTTACTGGTTGCTTACGTACCTTTGTTTTTCTATGCTAAATAATTAGTTTATTTAGTCAAAGGCCAGCAAACGCTGGCCTTTTTTTTAGAGTTAGGACTGATGCACTTTACCTTCAGTTGCCTGTTTTGTGAGTTAATAGCTGATAACAGCCCCTAAGTTCTAAGAGTGATATTTGATGTCAAAGCCAACGATAGGGTTAATTTTAGGATTGTGGTTGGTGTTGTGTACGATGCAAATCATAGGTTTAGATGCTTTTTATTTTGATCGACAACTCATTGAGCAGCAGCAATATTGGCGAATGCTAACAGCGCATTTTGTGCATTTAAACATCAAACATTTGGCCTTAAATCTGGCAGGCTTAACGTTAGTGTTGATTATTTTTGATCGTACTTGCTCGTTGGCAGCATGGTTGATTTTAATCTGTAGTTCTGCGATGTTACAAAGTATGGCTTTTTATTATTATTTACCGCAGGTCACCGCTTATGTTGGCTTTTCGGGAGTGATTCATAGTTTGTATGTCGTAGGAGCATTGATGTTATTTAAAAGTCGTCAAGATCAATCGTTGGCGATGATTTTATTGGCCTTAGTCACATTAAAACTACTGACAGAAAATCTTGGACAAGGTATATCTATGACCGAACAAATGATTGGTGGTCATGTTTTAGTTGAAGCACATTTATATGGCGCGGTCATTGGAGTTATTTTCGCCCTAATTAAGAGTGCCGAAGAGAAGTTTTATTCATGAGTAAATGGTTTTCGTTATTGATAATTTGGTGTTGTTTAATTGGCAACTTATGGGCTAATGATGAGAATGGTCAAGCAAGCAAACTTATATTAGACAAAAATAATATTAAAATTTGGAGCTATAAAGTTCCCAAAAGTCCATTGTCGGGTTTTATTGCCACGACAACAGTAAAAAGCTCGTTGTCAGGTTTGGTCGGTTTGATTACTGATACACAAAATGCAAGTCGCTGGTTATATCGTACCAGTCGTATCGATGTGTTGGCACGAGATGATAGTCAGCAATTTTTTACCATTCGTGTGATTACAGATGTTCCGTGGCCACTAACTGATCGAGAAGCTTTAGTAGATGTGCGTATTAGTCAAGATAGCAAAACGGGACGAGTACGCATTGATAGTAATGAGTCAGCTTATGCTAATAAATATCCAGTTGCAGAATGTTGTTTAAGAATGCCAATGGTCAAAGGCTATTGGTTATTTAAGCCTGTTGGCAATGGGTTGGTTGAAGTCACCATGTCTGGTCATGCCGATCCTGGTGGGATGATTCCTAAAGGTTTAGTAAATTTTTTAATTCAAGAACATCCCTATAATACTTTACAAGGTTTGCGTCGAGTGATTGGTGATATGACCTATCAAAAAGTACAGTATCCTCATATTGTGGACAACGTTCAATGAGTGAATGGCTGTGGATGAGCTAATTGAAAGACAGAAAACCCCTAAAAAAAAGCTGAGCTTCAGCCAATGGTTTTGGCGTATTTTAGGTGTTTTGATAGTGATTTTAGTGACGTATCATCTATGGTTGTTATTAAATATTTGGTGGTGGATTGATCATAATCCACAAACAACAGCCTTTATGGAAACTCAGCGCGAAGTGCTGCAAGATAAAAATCCAGAGGCAGAATTAAAACATCGCTGGGTGGATTATAAAAATATTTCGCCCAACATAAAGCGAGCATTAATTGCTTCAGAGGATGCAAAATTCTTAGAACATGAAGGTTTTGATTGGGAAGGTATGCAGGATGCTTGGGAAAAAAATCTAAAAAAAGGCAAAATTGTTGCGGGAGGATCAACCATTTCTCAACAACTAGCAAAAAATTTATTCTTGTCCAGCAAAAAGACACCGTGGCGAAAACTCGAAGAAGCAACGATTACGGTGATGATGGAAAACTTAATGACTAAAAGACGGATTTTTGAAATTTATTTAAACGTGATTGAGTGGGGTAATGGGATTTTTGGCATAGAGGCGGCGTCGCGCCATTATTATAAAAAAAGTGCACGTTATTTAAGTGCAGGAGAGGCAGCTAAATTAGCAGCAATGGTACCTAATCCACGTTATTACGATAAAAATCGTTATGATCGTAAATTGCTACGTAAAACAAGGATTATTCAACGTCGTATGTATTATGCTGATTATCCCTAATAACTGTCATTCTTTTGTCATTTAATTGTCATATAATCAATAAATTAACATAATTTCGCATTGAGATAGCTATTATGGTTACCGAGCAAACCATTGATTTTAATAATTCAGATTTATATTTAAACCGAGACCTCAGTATTTTAGATTTTCACTTGCGTGTCTTAGAGCAAGCGGTTGATACGCGTCATCCTTTATTGGAGCGATTAAACTTTTTATTAATTTTTAGTCGTAATTTAGATGAGTTTTTTGAAATTCGAGTTGCAGGGTTATTGCAACAATTATCATTTGATGCAGCCAGTGTTTCACCTGATGGTTTGTTAGTAGAAGATGTTTTAAAACGTATTGCTGAAACCTCACATAAAGCGGTTGAAAAACAATATCGTATTCTTAATGATGATTTATTTCCTGCCTTAGCCGCTGAAAATATTCGCTTTTTAAAGCGTGACGAACTAAATGAAACTCAAGCGCATTGGGTTAAACATTATTTTCGTGAGCAAGTGTTACCTGTGTTAACACCGATTAGCTTAGATCCTGCTCATCCATTTCCGCGTTTAGTCAATAAAAGTCTTAACTTTATTGTCAGTTTAGAAGGAAAGGATGCTTTTGGCCGACAAATTTCAATGGCGGTTGTGCCTGCACCACGTTCTTTGCCGCGTGTCGTGAGATTGCCTGATGAATTAACCAATGGTGGTGATCAACACGTATTGTTATCTGCGATTATTCATGAACATGTCAGTGAGTTGTTCCCTGGTATGGTGGCCACGGGATGTTATCAATTCCGTGTGACGCGTAACGCCGACTTAACGGTGGATGAAGATGCCGATGACTTAGCCTTAGCATTAAAAGGTGGCTTATATTCGCGTCGTTTTGGTAAAGCAGTACGTTTGGAAGTTGCCGATAATTGCCCAAAAACCATTAGTGATTATTTGTTGCGTAAGTTTGGTTTAAAAGATCAATCGTTGTATCGTGTCAATGGGCCTGTCAATTTGGCGCGTTTATTATCCAATTTCAATCGACCACGTTTGCGTTATACGCCCTTTACACCAACGATTCCGAGTATTGTACAAAAATCTGAAAGTGTGTTTGAGGCATTAAAAAAACAGGATGTGTTATTACATCATCCTTTTGAGTCTTTTACGCCAGTTATTAACTTATTACGTGAAGCAGCACGAGACCCGCAAGTATTAGCGATTAAACAAACCTTATATCGCACAGGCGCAGATTCAGAAATTGTGAATATTTTGGCCGAAGCCGCACGTAATGGCAAAGAAGTGACGGCAGTTATTGAGCTACGCGCTCGTTTTGATGAAGAGTCTAATATTGAGGTGGCTAATAAACTGCAAGAGGCAGGGGCAATTGTCGTTTATGGCATAGTTGGTTATAAAACCCATGCCAAAATGATTTTGGTGGTGCGTCGAGAAGATAACAAACTTCATCGTTATGTACATTTAGGCACAGGTAATTATCATGCAGTCACCGCGCGCATTTATACCGATTATGGTTTAATGACGGCGAATCCTGAACTCTGTGAAGATGTGCATAAAATTTTCCAAGAATTAACAGGCATGGGTAAAACTGCAAAACTCAAAAAATTGCTTCATGCGCCATTTACCTTACACGCACAATTAATTGCCTATATTGAGCAAGAAATTCGTCATGCCCAAGCAGGAAAAGCAGCTCATATTATTATTAAAGTCAATGCCTTAACTGAAAAACAATTAATTCAGGCTTTATATCGCGCTTCAATGGCAGGGGTGAAAGTTGATTTAATTATTCGCTCGATTTGTTGTTTACGTCCACAATTGGCGGGGGTGTCAGAAAATATTCGTGTTCGTTCAATTGTTGGACGCTTTTTAGAACATACACGCGTATTTTATTTTGCGAATGATGGTGAGGCAAAAGTGTATTGCGCCAGTGCCGACTGGATGGATAGAAACTTGTTTTCTCGTGTTGAGGCCTGTTTCCCAATCGATGATCCGATCCTGAAAAAACGGATTATTAAAGATGGCTTGTTAAATTATTTGACTGATAATCAATTGGCATGGGAACTACAAGCGGATGGTAGTTGGCAACGTGTGCAATCTGCCGAAGGGGAGTTGCCACATCAAGCGCAAGCATTATTGTTAGAAAAATTAGCTAAGCTGGCTTAGGGTATCTCAAAAGGCGCAAGGTTGCGCCTTTCTTATGTTTGTCTATATTATGAGGGCATATTCATATTTTTGAGCCATCATGGATTTTGTCAATAATTTATTCGTCATCATTGCTTTAATTGCCAGTAGTGCGTTTTTTTCTTGCGCCGAAATTGCCTTGGCATCATCGCGTAAAATTCGCCTACAACAATTAGTTGAAGCAGGTAATGTTAACGCGGCTAAAGTACTAGCGTTACAAGAAGAACCTGGTAACTTTTTTACCGTGATTCAAGTCGCGCTTAATGCCATTGCGATTATGGGCGGTATTTTAGGCGAACAAGCTTTTTCACCTTATATTGCTGCTTTATTAGAGGGAGTTTTTGGTAAAACTGCTTGGTTAGAACAAGTCAGTTTTTTGTGTTCATTCACCATTGTCACGTCTTTATTTATTATTTTTGCCGACTTGATGCCCAAGCGCTTAGCGATTATTTACCCTGAACAATTTGCGGTGGCGATTGTTAAGCCAATTCTATTTTTTTTGGGGGTACTTAAACCCATTGTGCGTGTTTATGATGGTATTGCAAATTTGTTATTCAAATTATTGAACATTAAAACCGAGGTTGATGATGCCATTACCTTTGATGATGTGTCAGCGATGGTTGATGCAGGCACTGCATCAGGTGCATTGCATAAACAAGAGCAGCATCTTATTGAAAATGTCTTTGAGTTAGATACCCGCACCGTAACCTTTGCCATGACTTCGCGTGAACATGTGATTTTTTTACGCTTACAAGATGATGAGCAAATGTTAACCGCTAAAATTACAGATTATCCACACAGTCGATTTTTAGTGTGTAATGACCATATTGATAATGTTTTGGGTTATGTTGAATCGAAAGACATTTTAAAACGAACCTTAAAACAACAAGCGATTTCATTAAATAACGAGTTACAACTTAAAAACTTATTGGCAATTCCTGATACCTTAACCTTGTCGGAGTTATTAGAGCGATTTAAAGTCACTAACCAAGATTTAGCAGTGATTTTAAATGAATACGCCTTAGTGGTGGGGATAGTCACCCTGAATGATGTGATGAAAACTTTAATGGGCGACTTGGTGAGTCCTTTTATTGAAGAACAAATTGTTAAACGTGATGATAATTCGTGGTTAATTGATGGTGTCACTCCCATAGAAGATGTACGCCGTGCCTTGTCAATTGACAGTTTTCCTAATGAAGAAAATTATCAAACCATTGCTGGTTTAATGATGTATTTATTAAAAAAGATTCCCAAGCGTACCGATTTTATTGAGTATGCAGGTTATAAATTTGAAGTGGTTGATATTGATAATTATCGCATCGACCAATTATTAGTGACCAAAATATTGAGTTAATTATGCATTGTCCGTTTTGTCGAGCACCTGATACTAAGGTGATTGACTCTCGCTTAGTGGGCGAGGGTGAACAAGTTCGTCGTCGCCGTGAGTGTGTGATTTGTGGTGAACGCTTTACCACTTTTGAAGGGGCAGAATTAGTCACGCCACGGGTGATTAAGTCCGATGGTAGTCGTGTGCCATTTGATGATAATAAATTGCGTAAAAGCATGATGCACGCCCTACAAAAGCGCCCTGTTAGCATTGAAAAAATTGATAGTGCGATTCAATTCATTTTGCATAAATTACGAGCATCGGGTGAGCGTGAAGTAAAGTCGATTATGATTGGTGAGTTAGTCATGGCGGAATTGGCAAAGCTTGATAAAGTGGCTTATGTCCGTTTTGCCTCGGTCTATCGTGACTTTCAAGATGTTGAAGCCTTTAACACCGAAATTGAAAAGCTCAAACAGCATGAGTCCGACCATGAATGATCAAATTTATATGGCTCGTGCCATTCAATTGGCACAACAAGGTTTATATACCACTCATCCTAATCCGCGTGTCGGTTGTGTGATTGTTAAGGATGGCCAAATTGTTGGCGAAGGCTTTCATGCGCGTGCAGGTCAACCTCATGCCGAAGTGTTTGCTTTACGTCAGGCTGGTGAATTAGCACAAGGTGCAACAGCATATGTAACCTTAGAGCCTTGCGCCCATTTTGGCCGAACACCACCATGTGCCAATGCCTTAGTTGAGGCAAAAGTAGCACGAGTGGTGATGGCAAGTTTAGATAGCAATCCGTTGGTTGCAGGTAAAGGACAAGCAATTTTAGAAAATGCCGGCATTCAAACAAGGGTTGGTGTATTAGAAGACCAAGCCAAAGCCTTAAATAAAGGCTTTTTTAGACGAATGCAAGGCGGCTTGCCTTATGTGCGCTTAAAAACCGCCGCCAGCTTAGATGGTCGAACTGCGATGCAGTCAGGTGAATCGAAATGGATTACTGGTACAGATGCACGCAAAGACATACAAAAACTACGGGCGCAAAGTGGGGCAGTGATTACGGGTATTGGCACTGTATTAGCCGATAATCCAAGTTTAACGGTTCGCCCTGACGATTGGTTAGATTGGCATTATGGCGATGTGGTGCAGCCGTTAAGAGTGGTGTTTGATTCGCAATTAGCGACTCCTATTGATGCCCAACTATTGTCCACACAAGGCGTGATTATTGTCACGCAGCAAAGTTTAGAACATCCCAAAGCAAGAGCTTTGCAAACGAAAGGCGTGGATATATGGTCTTTTGAGGGTAGGGAGGGGGTTTTACAACAAGTATTAACCAAACTAGCTCAACGTGGCGTGAATGAAGTTTTAGTGGAAGCAGGTGCAAATTTAGCAGGCGCATTTATTCAAGCTAAATTAGTTGATGAGCTGATTGTCTATCTTGCCCCCACTCTATTGGGCAGTAACGCACGGCCAATGTTTAACTTACCGTTGAGTCAAATGGCCGAGCAATACCGTTTACAACAAACCGATTTAAGAATGGTGGGGCAAGATATACGTTTAACTTTTTGCTTAAATCCCCACTTTTAGTTATGCTTCGACATTCATTTTTTGCAAGCTAAGAATCTACTATGTTTACTGGCATTATTGAGTCTGTTGGCCATGTCCAACAAATTACCCCACGTAGTGGTGATGTGCGTTTAACCATTGCCACGGCAAAATTAGATTTACGCGATGTAAAGTTGGGTGATTCGATTGCAACCAATGGTATTTGTTTAACCGTTATTGAGTTAACTGGCCAAGGTTTTGTGGCGGATGTCTCTAATGAGACCTTACGTCGCACTAGTTTGGGAACATGGAAGGTCGGCTCACAAGTCAATTTAGAAAAAGCCTTAATGCCAACCAGTCGTTTAGGTGGCCATATTGTTAGTGGTCATGTGGATGGTTTAGGCGAAATTGTCGGCTTTAAACCAGATGCACGTTCTTTACAATATCAAGTCGAAGCACCTGATGAGCTGGCCAAATATATTGCTGAAAAAGGTTCTATTACCGTTGATGGGATTAGTTTAACGGTCAATGCCATTGATGGGGCTACTTTTAGCTTAAATATTGTGCCGCATACTGTACAAGAAACCAATGTTGGGACGTGGAAAGTTGGCTCAATTGTCAATTTAGAAGTTGATTTATTAGCACGTTATTTAGAGCGTTTATTATTAGGCGAAAAAGCAGCACAAAGCTCGGCTAAACAAGATATTAGTTTAGAATTTTTAGCCAAACATGGTTTTTTACGTTAAGACAATATTCTTGTCCCCTTGATAAAGTGAGAGGCAACATGCCCTTAAATACTGTCGAAGAATTAATTAATGATATTCGTTTAGGCAAAATGGTCATTTTGATGGACGATGAAGACCGTGAAAATGAAGGTGATATTGTCATGGCGGCCACTCATGTCCGTCCTGAAGATATTAACTTTATGGCCAAATATGCCCGTGGTTTAATTTGTTTAACCTTAACCCGTCAACGTTGCCAACAATTAGAGTTGCCATTAATGGTGACACGTAATGGCGCAAGTCATGGTACAAATTTTACCATGTCGATTGAAGCTGCTAGTGGCGTGACGACAGGTATTTCTGCCGCTGATAGAGCGCATACCGTACAAGTTGCAGTTGCGCGTGATGCCAAACCTTCCGATATTGTCCAACCAGGTCATATCTTCCCCTTGATGGCACAACCAGGTGGAGTGTTACATCGTGCAGGTCATACCGAAGCAGGTTGTGACTTAGCTCGTTTGGCTGGTTTAGAACCAGCCGCCGTGATTGTTGAGATTATGAATGAAGACGGGACAATGGCTCGTCGTCCAGATTTAGAAAAATTTGCCGAGCAGCATAATTTAAAAATTGGTACAATTGCTGACCTTATTCACTACCGTATGGTTAATGAACAAACGGTAAAGCGTGTGCAAGAAAATATTTTGCCCACCGAATATGGTGATTTTCGTCTAATTTCTTATCAAGAACATGCAGGCAGTGATGTACATATTGCCATGATTAAAGGTGATGTACAAAAAGATACGCCTGTGGTGAGAGTTCATGCGGTAAATCCTTTACGCGATTTATTACATGCGAAGTATCAAGGACGTACAGGTTGGAATTTGCAAAAAAGTTTGGCCGAAATTGCCAAACATGATGCAGGTATTTTGGTGTTATTAGGCCAAGATTATCAATCAGCCGATATGGTTGACCATGTTAAACAGTTTTTTGATGGTCGTCCTCGTGCGAATGATGGTGCAGGTATGTATCGCACCATTGGTGTGGGTTCACAAATACTGAGAGATTTGGGGGTAAGCAAAATGCGCTTATTAAGCTCCCCAATGCGCTTTAACGCCTTATCTGGTTTCGGTTTAGAAATCGTTGAATATTTGGCAACTGAATAACTTTTTGGAGCGTGAGATGAAAACTATCGAAGGTAATTTTCAAAATGCCAATGGCCAATATGCCATTATTGTCGGGCGTTTTAATAGCTTTGTCGTTGAAGCGTTATTAGATGGTGCTTTAGACACCTTAAAACGTCATGGTGTTGATGCTGACAATATCACTATTATTCGCGCACCTGGTGCATGGGAATTACCTTTAGTGGCTAAAAAATTAGCCGAGAAAAAACAATACGATGCGATTATTGCCCTGGGTGCGGTAATTCGTGGCGGCACACCACATTTTGATTATGTGGCTGGTGAGTGCGCTAAAGGTTTAGGTGTTGTTGGTTTAGATGCAGGTATGCCTGTGGTGTTTGGTGTATTAACAACAGATAGCATCGAACAAGCCATTGAGCGTTCTGGCACTAAAGCAGGTAACAAAGGTGCAGATGCAGCAATGACTGCAATCGAAATGGTTTCCTTGTTAAAGGCGATATAATGCAAACGCATCCTAATAAGCCGCAAGCGAAAAATACCCCTGCTGCGCGTCATAAGGCGCGCCGTTTTGCCTTACAAGGCTTATATGAATGGCAGTTGTCGGGTAATCAGCCTTTTGAAATTGAAGCGCGTTATCGGGTCGAAAACGCCATGCACAAAGTGGATTTAGCTTATTTTCACGAGTTGTTGCATCAAGTTGTTGCTAAAAATCGGGAATTAGATAATGCCTTTGAGCCATTTTTAGACCGTAAAATGCAGCAACTAGACCCTGTTGAGCGTAATATCTTGCGCATTGGTAGCTACGAGTTAATTCATCACATCGAAATTCCTTACAAAATTATTTTGAATGAAGCGGTTGAATTAGCTAAAGATTTTGGTGCAACAGACTCCTATAAATATGTAAATAGTATTTTAGATGAGTTGGCCAAAACCGTACGCAAAGCCGAAAAACAAGTCCAATAACTCAGGACTTACGCATTTCACCGAAATTAGCGCGTTTTGTGAACATAAAATCGTTAAAAACGATTAAAATGTGAGCAAATAAGCGATAACCGCGTAAGTCCTAAACGGTACAAAAAAGGCGTACCAAGTACGCCTTTTATTTTTT